>NZ_JAMPPE010000006.1:0-220750 GCF_028480905.1 Providencia sp. PROV156
TTGCCGCTGAAGCTAATTTATCAACGTTTAAGTTCACTGCCGTATAGGCAGCTTAGAAAGTAGATTCGGAATGCAAGATTTGGACAGTGACGTTCACTGCCGTATAGGCAGCTTAGAAAATTGATGGCTCATGCGGCTTGCCCCACTACCAGTTCACTGCCGTATAGGCAGCTTAGAAAAACAGGGGGCGGTAAATAATGGCCAAAGTTAAGTTCACTGCCATATAGGCAGCTTAGAAAGCGCTATCGATTTTATGTATAAAGATAATCAGGTTTATGACCACAAAGATGGTATTAAAAGAGCATTAGTGAGTGTTTTTTACTGGTCATTCTGTGAAACCCTTCGCAAATTTGGCTTTGGTTGAAAACAAGGACTTGTTTCGTGGGATAAAGCTTATTCTAATAGATTGATTCAAAAATCTTATTATTTAAGGACAGAATCCAACTATTATGGACGATTTTTCACCAAGTGAATTAAAAACTATTTTACATTCGAAACGTGCCAATATGTATTACTTGGAACATTGCCGAGTTATGCAAAAAGACGGCCGTGTTCTTTATTTCACTGAAGCTAAAAACGAAAACCTCTATTTTAATATTCCAATTGCAAATACCACGGTCTTACTTCTGGGCACTGGAACCTCTATTACTCAAGCAGCAATGAGAATGTTATCCCAAGCAGGGGTATTAGTTGGCTTTTGTGGCGGCGGCGGTACACCGCTGTATATGTCTACCGAAGTAGAATGGTTAACGCCACAAGGGGAGTATCGACCAACGGAATACCTGCAAGGGTGGTTATCCTTTTGGTTTGATGATGAAAAACGTTTAGCGACCGCTAAAAAATTACAACAGTCACGCATCAAATACTTACAACAAGTATGGCAAAGTTCCCGTGAGTTACAAAATGAAGGGTTTATTTATAACGACGGTACTATTCAATCGGCGTTAAACACTTTTCACCAGCGCACAGATGCTGCCAAAAACACGCAAGAGCTACTGCTTACGGAAGCTCAACTGACTAAAACCTTATATAAGTATGCTGCGAATAATACAGGGCAAAAAAATTTTACTCGTCAGCACCAATCGACTGACAAAGCGAATGACTTTTTAAATCATGGCAATTATTTGGCCTATGGATTAGCTGCAAGCTGTCTGTGGGTATTAGGGATCCCTCATGGCTTTGCCGTGATGCATGGTAAGACCCGCCGTGGTGCTTTAGTGTTTGATATTGCTGACTTAATTAAAGATGCTATCGTTTTACCATGGGCATTTATTTGTGGTAAAGAAGGTGCCAGTGAGCAAGAATTCCGCCAGCAAATATTACAGTCCTTTGTTGACCATCAGTCCCTTGATTTTATGTTCGATATCGTAAAATCATTGGCATTACCGCCAGTGGAAAACCCGCAACAGGTAACACCGCTATGATGGTTACTTTTGTTTCCCAATGTGAAAAACACGCGTTAAAACGAACTCGACGAGTATTAGATGCTTTTGCTAACCGAATTGGTGATAACACATGGCAAACCTTGATAACTCAAGAAGGTTTGCAAATGGTTCAGAAGTTGTTGCGTCGTAGTGCCAGCCGTAATACTGCGGTAAGTTGCCACTGGATACGCTCTCGTTCGCGTACTCAGCTACTTTGGGTTGTTGGGAACAAAAATAAATTTAATTCACAGGGGCACGTCCCAGTTAATCGCACAGAAAAATCGTTATTGGGTAGTGAGCGTGAAAATAATTGGAAATATCTGCCGTTAATCAATGCATTAACGCGTTTAGCTGCATTACTCCATGACTGGGGAAAAGCCTCACAACTGTTTCAAGCTAAATTAAACCCACATGTTAAAACCCCTTTTAAAGGGGATCCGCTGCGCCACGAATGGGTTTCATCATTATTATTTAGTGCGCTGGTAAAAAGCCAAGTAGAGCCGCAACGGGATGAAAGCTGGCTTGATGCGTTAGTCACACAGCAATGGGATGAAGTGCAGTTACAACAGTGGGCTAAACAAAATCAACAAGCGACATTGCCATTATCAGGGTTACCTGATGCGGCCTCGCTATTGGTTTGGTTGATTGTTTCTCATCATAGATTACCGTTTTTAGCGAATGATAAAGAACGTTTATTCTATGCAGATAAAGCCTGTGATTCGTTAACAAAACTGTTAGAGACAGTGGATAAACAGTGGGGCTACCAAAATTACTATAATGAAGATGAATATTCACAACGCATTCATCAATGCTTTGAATTCCCATATGGCTTATTGAGCGAATCAAAAGTATGGCGACAAACATTAAGTCAGGCGGCAGAGCACCTTAAACACCAGCTCCCTTTGTTAAATGAAGCGTTAGAGAATGGCTGTTGGCGGTTAGTCGTGGAACAGGCACGCTTATGTTTGATGTTAGGGGATCACAATTATTCCTCAAAAGAAGCTGATTCAACATGGGAGTCAGGTATTCCATTATATGCCAATACGCAGCGTTTACATGGGCAAACCGAATACAAGCAACGGCTCGATGAACACTTGGTGAATGTGGCTAGTGTTGCGGCAAATGTCACAGAATATTTACCATTTTTCGCAACAGAACCGCCTGTGGCAAGTGATATTAACAAACTTAAGCACAATAAAAATGCTGCCGGTAAATTTAGCTGGCAGGAAGATGCAGTTAGCACCATTTACCAATATCGAGAAGAACAGCAAGATAAAGTTCAAGGGTATTTTGTTGTTAATATGGCGAGTACTGGCTGCGGTAAAACAGTCGCCAATGCTAAAATTATGCAGGCGCTAGCGGAAGATAAACAAAGTTTACGATTTATTCTAGCGTTAGGGCTTCGTACATTGACGTTACAAACAGGGGATGAATATCGTGACCGGTTAGGCGTCAAAGATGACAACCTTGCCGTATTGATTGGCTCCAAAGCGGTATTAGAGTTGCATCAAGAGTCTCTCGAAGAGCAAAAATCAATCAAAGAAGAACATCAATTAGCGGGGTCGGGCTCTGAGTCCCAAGAGAGCCTTTTTGATGATGAAGGACTAGAATTAAACTGGCAAGGCAGTTTACCGGAGGAAGAACTTTCAACGGTATTGACGAGGCCAAAAGATAGAGCTTTGCTCTATGCTCCGATCCTAGCTTGCACCATTGACCACATGATGGGAGCCACAGAGACTATCCGTGGTGGGCGCTATATTCTCCCTTATTTACGGTTAATGTCATCTGACTTAATCATTGATGAGATTGATGACTTCACGGGGGATGATCCCAAAGCGATTGGGCGTTTAGTCTATTTAGCGGGGGCTTTGGGGCGAAAGGTCATGATTTCTTCTGCAACTATTCCGCCAACGTTGGCACTTTTCTATTTCAAGGCTTACCAATTAGGTTGGCGAATTTATGCACTAAGTCAGCAAAAGTCACTGAAAGTGGGCTGCATTTGGGTGGATGAGGGGCGATATGACGAGAAAAAAGATAAATGTGTTCATTCATGCCAAATTGCCACCATCACAGCGAGAGATGACGCAGCAACGCTTGAACATTACCGTCAATATCATCATGCATTTATTGAAAAACGTATTAAAGTTTTACAATCATTGGTCGCACGTCGAAAAGCATTTATTTTGCCGATGCAAAAAGGGCAGGGAAGTGACCGACAAACGCAATATTTTTCATCTATTCAGCAAGGAATTCTCGGGTTGCACCAAGCCCATTCTTGCACTGAGATGCAAACCCAATTGCAAGTCTCTTTTGGGGTAGTACGTGTTGCCAATATTTCAGTTTGTGTTGCACTAGCCCATTACTTATTAGCAAATGAATGGCCTGAAGAAATAGAAATTCGTGCTATGGCTTACCATAGTCAGCAAGTGCTGCTGCTACGCCATGAACAAGAAAAACACCTTGATGCGGTATTGAAACGTAAAGAAAAAGCAGGGGAACAACCTGAAGCTTTCCAAAACCCCATAATTCGAAAGCATATCGATCAGGTTCACCTGCAAGATAAAGCTAAACACCTTATTTTTATTTTAGTGGCAACGCCTGTGGAGGAAGTGGGGCGAGACCACGATTTTGATTGGGCGGTGATCGAACCGTCATCCTATCGCTCTATAATTCAAATGGCAGGGCGAGTACGTCGGCACCGAGAGGGCGAAATTATCCATCCCAATATTGCGTTATTGCAATATAACTGGAAGGGCTTTATCGAAGAAAAACCTCAGGATGTTTTTTGTAAGCCTGGTTATGAAAATGGCAATTTAAACTTACGCCTATCTACTCATAATTTATGTGACTTGGTGGATGAAGAACAACTGCTGAAATCCGTTGATGCGATCCCTAGAATTCAACCTATTCCTGACTGGAAAAAGCAGCAAACCACCAATTTAGTTTGTCTAGAACATGCATCAATCGAACGATTGATGGGCGATATTACCGATCTTAAACCAAAAACGGCCACTCGTTCACGTCTGTTCTCTCAAATAGTAGAGACTCCGTTAAATAGGCCGACCACGCTTTGGGGATATACCTGCGGTGCTTGGGGGTTAACTGCGCTTTCTCAGCAGTTTTTTTCATTTAGAAAAAGCGAGCCAACAATACGTTTGTCGCTGATCTTATCAGCAAAAAATGAACCTTATTTCTGTGAATATGATAATGACAATGGTTGGGTAAATAAAAATTATGAATATGGGTTAGGTTTTCAGCCACTTGCAGAACAATTAAAAGAGAGGTTATGGTTAGTACGTGATTATCAGCAATCGTTAGAAGGCCGTGAAAATGAATACCAGTCAGTTGAACAACTTTCTCGGCGTTATGGCGAAATTAGTTTTTCACCACGCGAAAAAAGTGGAATTCATTTTTATTATAACGACCAAATGGGACTCAGCACATTTAATGTTTCCGAGTAAAAATTTCAGTCACAAGGACCATTTACTATGTTAGATCCAGCAATAGAGGCCTTTTTTGCTGAGCGCAAAGAGGGATGGCTTAAAGATAAGCTGAAAGCAGGAATGAGAGAAGATGAAATTCAGAAAATACATCAAGAATGTGATAATAAATTTTCTCTTAAGCAATGGTTGCCTGAAGCAGCCGCGAAAGCTGTTAGTAGAGCTTTTACTACGCACCCAAGTAAATTTACTCATCCAGATACAGGTGTGGGAAAGACTAATTTAAAAAATCAAACTTATGTGACACCAGTAGTGTTCAAGGGAAAGAAAAATAATGATGGCTTCTTTCGTTCGGGAAACATTGAAATTACCGAAATAGATTCAGTCGGCGATGCGAGTGGACTAAATGTTGATAAATTTTTACGAGTGAAACTATTTGATGGTCGCTCCGTGTTGGAGCATATTGAGAGTAAAACAGAACAGGTTGAATTATTATTTAACGGGCTTGATGATATTCAATTGAGAAAGCAATTTTTATCAATAAATCTAAAACTAGATGAATTCATTACAAACACAAAAATCAAACAAGTTTATTTCCCTGTTTGGTTAGAGGATTGCGAATATCACTTATTATCCCCACTAACCCCTTCTGGTTTGGTTTTTGAACTTCGTGAACGCATTGATACGATTCGATTTTCTGAACAGACTAAAGCACTGCGAGATTTAAAACGTAAAGGGGAATTTAGCGACATTGGCTATCAAGAAATTTATGGTCTTACTACCATTGGTTACGGGGGAACTAAGCCACAAAATATTTCCGTACTCAATAATCAAAATGCAGGTAAAGCCCATTTATTATCCTCACTTCCTCCAAAAATTACTCAACGAAAACTGCGTTTACCTACTCATGATTTCTTCTCAAATACGCTAAACCCTTGGCAGGTAAAAGAAACGTTAGAGGCATTTCATAGTTTAATTTCATTACCGAAAGAACAGCGTGGTAGTCGTTTTATTGAATATCGTGATAGGCGCATTCAAGAATATCTCGATTACGTTATGTTAACCATGTGGGAAGTGCGGCGTGCATTTGAACAAGATGGCATGCAATTACCAGCGCAACTCGGCAAAGAGCAACAAACATGGTTGTTTCCAGACCAACAGGGGCGTAATAACTCAGATGAATGGTTAGAGGGGGTGATCCTCCTTATTGCCCAGCAATTTATGCGGCATTACAAAAAGGTGCTGGGGAAAAAAGCGATTAGTCTAGGTGATGATGAGTTGGCGGCTATTGCGGACGTTATTGCCATCAATAAGGAGCTATTACGATGAGTTCCACTTATATGCTTAAATTGCCTCATTTAAACATTCACAATGCGAATGCACTCTCTAGCCCTTATACCATTGGTTTTCCAGCTATGACGGCCTGGTTAGGTTTTATGCATGCTCTAGAGCGGAAACTCCGAGTTGCGAGTGAACTAGATATTGTTCTCGACTCTATCGCAGTGGTCAGTCATGACTGTGATTTACAAACCTATCGTGGAGCCAATGATTATGTTAGTTCCATTGTGGGAACAGGCAATCCATTAAATAGTGATGGCTCGCGCTCCGCATTTATCGAAGAAGCCCGTTGCCACTTAGATGTTTCTCTGTTGATTAAATATGGCATTAAAAACAATGAGGTGATTGAAGGGCTACCTGAACATTCCCCCTTACTAGATGTTATCCATGATTTGGTGATGACAATGAAATTGGCTGGTGGCGATATTCTGTCATTAGGGAAACCAGCAGTACATATTCTGCCATCGGAAGATGCGGATGGGAAATATAGACAAAAGTTACTCAATAGCGTCATGCCTGGCTATGGATTGATTGAACGTCGCGACCTGATGATTGAAGCCATGGAAGAAGGGCAAGATGCCATAGATGCCCTGCTGGGTTATCTGGTCGTAGAAAATAACTGTGTTGAAGTGGGAAAGGAAAATGGGAACAAGGCGTCATTTGAATGGCAAGCGCAACGTAAAACGGCAGGCTGGATTGTTCCAATAGCAACTGGATATCAAGGTATTTCCCCGTTAGGGCAAGCAAAAAACCAGCGAGACTCAGAAGTGCCACATCGGTTTGCCGAAAGCGTGGTCACGTTAGGGGAGTTTGTATTAGCAAATCGCGTGAATAACATTCATGAAATTTTATGGGAATTTAATTTTGTTGAGTCCCAAAACCTGTATTTATGCCAACAAGTGGCAGCTAACTTTATTTCGAGTGGAGAGTAACTAATGGCGAAGAATAATGATGTTGCATCGGTTTTAGCATTTGAAAAAAAACTGGTTCCATCGGACGGTTATTTCTATGGCACTTGCTGGGATAATAAATCGCAATTTGCGCCATTATCGTTACAAGAAAAATCGGTAAGAGGCACTATCTCAAATCGCTTAAAAGGCGCTGTAAAAAATGACCCGTTAAAATTAAACTCCGAGGTGGAAAAAGCTAATTTACAAACAGTAGATGCTTGTGCGTTAGGGACTGAACAAGACACCTTAGTGCATCAATTTACCTTGAAAATTCTTGGCGGTGTGGAAACGCCATCGGCTTGTAATAATGCATTATTCAAGCAAAGTTATACCCAAGCGGCAAAAGAATATATCGAACAACAAGGTTTTCAGGAGTTAGCTCGCCGTTACGCCCAAAATATCGCGAATGGGCGTTTTTTATGGCGCAACCGTGTGGGGGCTGAACAAATCGAGGTAGTTGTCAAAGTACTCAACAAAGGGCAGCCACTGGAATGGGTGTTTGATGCCACACAATATAACATTCATCAATTTGATGCTAAAGATGAAAAAATCAACCAATTGGCTGAAAAAATTGCAGCGGCCTTAGCGCAGCCTCAAGGCGCATTATTACTGGAAATCACCACATATTCACAACTAGGTAAAGCCCAAGAGGTGTATCCAAGTGAAGAGTTGGTGATGGATAAAGGCAAGGGAGATAAAAGCAAAATTTTGTACCATGTGAATGGGCACGCTGCGATGCATTCGCAAAAAATTGGTAATGCTTTGCGTTCTATTGATACATGGTACCCCGCGTATGGTACTGAAGGCGGTGCAGGCGCTATCGCGATTGAGCCTTATGGTGCGGTCACTAACCTCGGAACAGCCTATCGTACACCAAAAGATAAACAAGATTTTTATACCCATTTTGATAAATGGGCGCGAGGTGAAAAGCTATCGTGTATTGAAGATGAACACTATGTGATGGCGGTTTTAGTTCGCGGTGGTGTATTTGGCGAAAGTGACAAATAAGGTGGGCTATGAATTATTATCAGGAGGTCACTTTATTGCCGGACTCAACCGTCCCATTGGATTTTCTCTGGCAAAAGGTTTACCAGCAAATTCATATAGCGCTGGCGGATAATAAAACGTCTCAGGGGCATAGTGCGATTGCGGTTGCCTTTCCTGAATACGGCAGCGTTGGCTTTCGCTTAGGTAGAAAAATTCGTTTGCATGCGACAACACAAGGTGAACTTGAGCAGTTAAATTTGCAAAAGTGGTTAGCGCGGTTAATGGATTACGCTCATATTAAATCGATTCAGGCAGTACCAGAGCAGCATGTTCAAGTCAGTTATATTCGAAAGCATGTGAAAGGGCAGAGCCGAATTGACGCTGCTATGCAGCAAAAAGCACGATTGTGGTCTGAAAAATCAGGGCAACCATTGGAACAGTGTTTGAAAACATTGTCTGCGAGTAAGCCAAAAGCGAACAATCGTTTGCCATTTATTTGGGTTGAAAGTTTACATGCCAGAGATAAGCAAGTCGAAAGCCGGCCTTTTCCTTTGTTTATTGAAAGGATAGAAGCTACACAAAAGCAAATTGGGGTGTTTAGTTGCTATGGTCTTAGTCAAGCAACTAGTGGCTCAGTTTGTTTAGCAACGGTTCCCCATTTTTGACCTTTGTTTTTTGCTCTTTTAAAATTAGTCAATAAATCAGTAGGTTATAATCATCAGTAAATAAAAGGGTATTTTCCAATAAATACCCTTAACTGATTGTTATCACTTATTTTTTATTTTAAAGTGCATCGTTCACCGCCACACAGGCGGCTTAGAAAATCTGACCAAAGTGTTTATTCCCGTTTAAACGGTTCACCGCCACACAGGCGGCTTAGAAATGATTCGCAATGACGGTGTGATAAACAGTTTAGTTCACCGCCACACAGGCGGCTTAGAAATGATCCGCAATGACGGTGTGATAAACAGTTTAGTTCACCGCCACACAGGCGGCTTAGAAAGTCAGAATCAAGCAAAAATAATCGTTTTGACCGTTCACCGCCACATAGGCGGCTTAGAAATGTTAAACTGTTAGCCCCTAGCGCATCTGTTGGTTCACTGCCGTACAGGCAGTACAGAGAAACTGATCTATTTACTGCAGTCGGTATGTAGTACAGACGATACAATGGAATGTGATTTGCACTAAAAAGCAATTTGCATTACAGTGCAAATTATGATGAGGGTATATGTATACTGTAAAATATCATTCTGAGGCTGAAAAAGAAGCAAATGCACTGCCTTTAAAAATCAAGGTGAAATATGACCGCCTCATTAAAAAATTAGAGTTATCAGCTAATTATTTAAGAGAACCAGATACTAAATCATTGGGCGATGGATTGTTTGAGATAAGAACTATGGGAAGTGAAATAGCTAGGGGGTTATGGGTTTACCACAAAGATAAAACAATTTTTATGCTCAGGATCTTTATCAAAAAGTCACAAAGAACCCCAAAGTCTGAGTTTTATTTAGCGAGAAAACGTTTATTGGAGCTATTAAACGATGAAAACACATAAAGAGCTACATGATGAATGGATGAAAGATCCAGAATACCAAGCTGCTTATGAAGAAGAAATAAGAACTGAAAAATTGCAGGCTATGCTTAAGGAGTGGAGAGAGTCTGCTGGGTTAACGAAAGTTCAAATAGCTGAAATTATAGGAGTTAATCCATCAACTATCACAAGGTTGGAGAGTAATGTGAATAATGCGAGCATTAAAAGCATTGTAAAGTATGCTGCTGCATGTGGAATTAAAAACCCAATAATTGCCCTTTAAGATTATTTATTTTTGTCGTAATTACTGCACTGCCAGCTTAGAAATTTGGTTAAATAACATAAATAGCAGTGAAGGGGCTCTACTACACGGGGCGTTTTTACATGATTAAATTGAAAAAATATGACCTCAAGGTCGTTTTTACGTGATTTTACCATCTTTTACCTAAGTTAAATTTAGTGTTAGATGTATTCGTAACTATCACTTGTTTTGATAGCTTAGAAATGAAATAAATAATGGGTATCGTTACCGCCATATAGGCGGCTCCCTTTCTTTAAATTAACACCTGAAAGAAATAATGGGTTATATGTTTAAAATTAGGAGTAAACAATGAATTTTGAATTAGAAATAAGCTTTTATAGATTTACCTTAATAATTAGAGTTACCAAATGGTTTTACTAACTAATTAATTGATTAAGTATCGATACTCAAACAAACAAATTAAACATCAACGATAACTGCTCGAAAGCTTGGTGGATCAAACGCTCGGTATAGCGCGGGAGGATAGAAATAATCAGCCCTAACATACTAATTCCAATGGTAAGTGTTAAAGGAAAACCGACCACAAATACCGATAGCTGCGGGGTCATGCGGTTTAGAATACCCAAAGCAAGGTTTAGAATTAAAAATAAGGTGATAAACGGTAAAGCCAACATTAACCCATTAATAAATATGGTGTTAGCGAATTGGACAAATACCCAAAAACCATCGCGATTTAATGGCGCAGTTTGAATTGGGAGCAGTTCAAATGAATTGACTACAATATAAATAAGCCACAAGTGCCCATCGAAAGCGAGAAACAATAAAATCGTAATCACGTTAAATATGCGACCTAAAATTGGCATATTAGGCCCGCCAGTTGGGTCAAAAAAGGTGGCGAAAGATAACCCCATTTGCAAACCAATCACTTCCCCCGCATGACGCACGGCAGCAAATGCCATTTGCATTGTTAACCCCATTGCAATACCAATCACCATTTGCTGCACGATAACCCATAACCCCATGGCAGAAAATAGGGGAATATTCACGACAGGAAGTTGTGGGGAAACAATCAACACAACAAAAAAGGCCAGAGCGACACGAACTTTGGTAATTGCCTGTTTTTCATTAAAAAAGGGCGCTGTACCAAGCAGCGCCAAAAGGCGTATGAAAGGGTAGAAACCTTGGCTTAGCCACAGTGTGAGTGTTTCACTGGTAATGGTTAGCATTGTTAGCCAATAATAAACGGTAAGTTGCTAAGCAATGACCGCATATAGTCGGTAAGCAGATTCAGCATCCAAGGCCCTGCAATAATAATCACAGAAATAACCGACAAAATTTTAGGGATAAAAGATAGCGTCATTTCATTCACTTGCGTGGCGGCTTGCAGTAAGCTGATAATTAAACCCGCCGCCAAAGCGGCTAATAACAAAGGGGCAGCTAGCATCAGCGCAATTTTCATCGCTTCAGTTCCCATCGCCATTACTGATTCAGGTGTCATAACTACTCCGAGTAAAATAATCCTAATTAAAAAAGCTTTGCGATAATGAGCCAAGCAATAGTTGCCAACCATCAACTAATACAAACAACATTAATTTAAATGGCAAGGAAACTGTTGCAGGTGGAACCATCATCATCCCTAATGCCATTAAGACACTGGCAACCACTAAGTCAATGATTAAAAACGGAATAAAAATAGTAAAGCCAATTTGAAATGCGGTTTTTAGTTCGCTGGTAATAAAGGCTGGGACTAAAATACGTAATGGAACATCTTTCGCTTCTTGAATTTCACCCACTTTGGCTATTCTTGCGAATAGGGCTAAGTCGGATTCGCGTGTTTGCCCTAACATAAAGGTTCTTAACGGTGCTGTTCCTTTCTCTAAAGCGGTTTCGAGGCTAATTTTGTCTTCGCTAAAAGGCTGGTAGGCTTCGCGGTAAACTTGGTCTGCAACGGGTGACATCACGAAAAAGGTCAAAAACAGTGCTAAACCTAATAAGACTTGATTCGGGGGAGCGGAGGGCGTTCCGAGCGCGTTACGCAATAAACCTAAAACAATAATGATGCGAGTAAAACTGGTCATCATTAATAATAAGGCGGGAATAAAGCCCAATAAGGTCAAAAATAAAAGCGTTTGAACGGGTAAAGACCAAGTTTGTCCGCCATCAGCCATTGAATGGCTAATCACGGCAGGTAGTGCCGCAGAAGCGGAGTTTGGCAATAAAAACAAGAGGGCAGTAATCGTGAGTAAAGATTTTAGAGGTAACATGAGCGCTTCCGATTACTTATGCATAAGTGTAACTGAAGCCGCACATTTTGCAGCCTCTTGTTTTTTCTTTAATAAAGACTGAAAGGTGAGCGGTTCAGTCGGCAATGCCTCAGCGGCTTCAGGTGCAGCCGGGTATTGGTGTAAGAGGCTGATATTTTGTGTCGTAACACCTAATACCAAACACTCATTATTCACCTCAATAACCACAACGCGTTCTTTATTACCTAATGAGCAACGGCTTTTGACTTTTACGATTTGCTCTTTGCCCATTTTTTGGGGAGCAAATCCTAATTTTTTCACCAACCAAGCACCTGCTAATATCAATAAAATGATCCCCCCTAAAGCCCCCGATATCTGCGTTAAGCTATCATTGTGGTCAATAGCAGGAGTATTAGGTTCACCAGAGGAAACGGTTGTTGATAAAAAAGGCACAGATATCGGTGCCTGCTCAGTTTGATTGGGTATTGCCATTATCAGCGACTCACGAAGTTAATTAACGACTTAAACGGCGCATACGTTCGGAAGGCGTAATGATGTCAGTAATACGAATACCGTAATTATCTGAAACCACGACCACTTCTCCCTGCGCAATTAAATAGCCATTGATTAAAATATCCAGTGGCTCACCCGCTAAGCCATCCAGTGAAACCACAGAGCCTTGGGATAAGCTCAGTAGTTTTTTAATGGTCATTTTAGTGCGCCCCAATTCAACTGAAAGACGGACAGGAATGTCCATGATCATATCGATATCAGACAGTTGATTTAGCGGGTTTTGTCCATCAAAGTTGTCGAAAGCCTGTGCACCAGCTGAGGCGGATTCCGCTTTTTTTTGCTGTTCCAGCGCTTCAGCCCACAGGTCTTCACTGTCGTGATTGGTTGATGCATCAGGAGAGTTCTTCGCCTCACTCATTGGTACTTTCCTCATCTAGAGTGTTTAATACAGGGTTAATCAAATGTTCTACACGCAATGCATACTGGCCATTTTGAGTACCGTATTGACTGGTTAATACGGGAACGCCATCAACATTAACGATGAGGCGGTCAGGTTTCTCAATTGGGATCACATCCCCTTTTTGCAGTTGCAGTAAGCGAGAAATTCGCATTGGAATGTCAACAAAGTTGGCAACCAACTCAAGTTCAGAACGTTTCACTTGGGTGACAAGGTTGGTGACCCAAGTTTCATTTTCTTGGTGGCCTTGTTCCATTGGTGGGTTTATTAAACGTTCACGTAATGGCTCAATCATGGCGATCGGAATACAAATACTGAATTCACCAACGGTATTGCCTATCTCCACTAAAAACGGTGTGGTAACGACAATGTCATTAGGGGAGGTGGTGATATTAGTGAATTTGACTTGGATTTCAGAACGTACATATTCCACTTCAATATCAGCGATTGGCTTCCAAGCATCGCGATAAGCCCCTAAGGCTAACTTGAGCATGCGATTGATAATGCGTTGTTCAGTATTGGTAAACTCTTTACCTTCTTGCCGTACAGGAAAGCGGCCGTCTCCACCAAACAGATTATCGACAGCGATGTAAACTAATGCGGGCTCAAAGGTAAACAGTGCCGTACCCCGTAAAGGCGGCATATGGATTAAGTTTAAGTTAGTTGGTACGGGTAAATTACGCGCAAACTCATGGTAAGGTTCAATTTTAATACCGCCCACCGTAATATCTGGGCTGCGACGTAACATATTGAACAAACCCATACGGAACTGGCGAGCAAAACGTTCATTAATGATTTCGAGAGACTGCATTCGCTCCCTAATAACTCGACGTTGAGTATTCGGGTCGTAAGGGCGAACATTATCTTTCCCTTGAGTCTCTGGCACAGGCGTATTGCTTGATGGTGCATCATCATTAAGCAGCGCATCAATTTCGGCCTGAGATAAAATATTATCGCTCATGAATATTACCGCAGAATAAAAGTAGTAAATAACACATCAGAAATATCCTGATCGGTATCACCTGGGATCAGGGTAGGGGTGAGCGTTTGCTTGATATCTTTCATTAACTGCAACTTACCTTCATGCGTCCCAATATTTTTTGCTTTTTGCTCTGAAAGTAGCAGTAACAAACGGCTACGCACTTCAGGGAGGTATTCATGAAGTTGTTTGCGCGATTTTTCGTTCGCAAGTCGCAAAGTCACATGGATATAAAGCACACGATCAGGTACATTAGCTGCACCTGCCAAATTGACGGTAAATGGCTCTAACTCCATAAAAATGGGTTGTGGCATGTTTGGGCGCTTTTCTTCCTCACTCGCCGTTTGCGTGCCTTGTTGTGTCGTCCACCAGGTATAACCCCCAAACCCTGCGCCAGCAAGGGCAAGAAGGGCAAATAGAATAAGCAACCCTTTGTTGGAACTTTTTGATTTTTTGCTCGACGACATTTAGCTGAATTCCTGTTTCTTGGATGCTAAACCCAAATGGGTTTTTACGTTATGATCTCTAGCATTATGGCTTGGTTGCCAAGAGTTAAAGGAGTGAAAAACGAAACAAAAAGGCGGTAACTCGGCGCTTTAGCTAGGAAATTACCGCGATTCGTTTGTTTTTTATGCAAAAGTGTTAATGCCACCTTGTCTTGATGCTACATTTTTAGGTGAAACAGTGGCATTTGCTTCGCTGATACCAACAGCACCAACGGATGGATGTGTCGTTTGAATTTGGCCATCGTTTTGGTGCGCATTTTGCTGCGAGCTATCGGATTGCTGGTTCAAGTTATCTTGGCCAACAGAGCCTTGAGCAAGATGAATACCACTTTCTTGTAGCGCACTGCGTAGCACTGGCATCATGGATTCCATGGCAGCACGTACATGACTATGTGGAGAGACAAAATGCATTACTGCTTGGTTATCTTCGATGCGTAAATGCACATTTAGTGAACCTAACTCTTCAGGGTGCAAACGAATTTGTGCTTGAGACACCCCTTGGCGAGAGAAAAATAACATATGTTGGCTTAATTGCTGCTGCCACGCTTCGCTACCTAATTGGCTGGCTAAATGCATGGTTGGAGCTGCTGTTGGCGCATTTATGGTTGCCGCTTGGGCTGTTGATGTCGTTGGCATCATGCTAACTGGCGCGGTCGTTGTATGCTGTGAGGATGTGGTGGTAAAAGCACCAGTCTCAGTTTGTAGTGTAAATGCGCCTTTCGCGGTTTGGTTCAGGGCTTCACTTGAAACATTTTGTAGGTTTAATACTGGGTCTTTATCACTCACTTTTTTATTCAATGGAATGAAATCAGCAGTTAAATTTTTACTGCGTATATCTCGTGGGTTATCAAAGGGAAAAAGAGGTTGGTCACGACGTTCTTCTTTTTCATTCTTAATAAATACCCCAAGTTCTGGGCCATCTTCTTCGCCTGCGATTTGTTGCTGTGAACCTTCCAGATGTTTGCCATCATCTTCATTAATGATGCCATCTGCATTATCCGTTAGGTGCTGCATTTTTTGGGTAAATGCGCCTAAAACCGGGTGTGCTTCTGTTTTAATAGTTGTATTTGCCGTTGCTTGTACTTGGCCAGTTAATGACTGTTTTAGGCTATTTAACCACGCTTGCTCGTTGGCATCTTTGTCTGTTAGTAGCTCAGTGTTAAGTGCAGTTTGCACGCTATCAGCACGCAAGTTACGGCTAAAGTTCAGTTGCTCAATGGCATTTTCAGCCGTTTTTTGCCCAACCTTCGTTTGTTCAATCGTTTCTTTACTCGCTATTGCCAGTTTGTTATCAACAATGTCTTTGTTAAGCGCTTCTTCATTGATCGGTTGATTAGTGACATTTTGTTTTTCAATCGGTTGCTGGTTATCAAGCATGGCTTGAAAGGGGAGTGCAGGGGCTTGATTTTCATCAGCGCGCGATTCATTTTGTTGTATATTGCCATTTTTAGTCGATGATGCGGTTGGCACATTCAGGGCGTTGATGTCCATTTATTGAGGTCTCCGTAAAGTCGCTCGTTGAGCAAATTCATCCATTTGCTTTTGTTCTAAGCGGTTTTGACGTTGGTATTCAGTATGTTCAGCACGTTGAATTAACGTATCGAACGCGTTGACACGCTGTTGTTTTTCTTGCCAATGGCGGTTAGCTTCGTTAACGCGTTGCTCCCATAAATTCAGTTGTTGCTGCTGTTGCTCAATGGTCAGTTCCAATGTGACCAAAAATTGCTGATAATTCTGCCACTTATCCGATTCCATCCCCGTATGCAAGGTTTGGTTGAGTTTTTGACGATATTCGGATTGGTAGTTTTCCAACATATTTAGTTGCTGCGCCATTTGGGTGTGGGTTTGGCGTACTTGAGCTAACACTTTCGCTGCTTCTTCCGAGGCTTCAACAGCTAAGGTGAGTAATGTTGTTAAGGCATTATTTTTGGCCATTTATCCCCTCGTTATTCGTTGGGAACCACTTGTGTCAACTGTTCGCATGCGGTTTGATAATCACATCGCTCATCAATATCTTGCTGCAAAAACTTCGACATACGTGGGTAATATTGAATTGCCGTATCCAACATGGGGTCACTGCCCATGGCGTACGCACCGACGTTAATTAAATCTCGGTTGCGTTGGTAACTAGACGTTAACTGCTTGAAACGTTGAATTTTTCGGTAATGTTCTTTAGGAATGAGCTCGGTCATGGCACGGCTGATAGATGCCTCGATATCTATTGCAGGGTAGTGCCCTGACTCTGCCAGTGAACGTGAAAGTACAATATGGCCATCCAAAATGGCGCGAGCCGAGTCAGCAATTGGGTCTTGTTGGTCATCCCCTTCCGTTAAAACGGTATAGAAAGCGGTAATTGACCCACCATTTTTCCCATTCCCTGCACGCTCAACTAATGCTGGTAATTTGGCAAATACAGAAGGTGGATAGCCTTTCGTTGCTGGTGGTTCACCCACGGCTAACGCAATTTCCCGTTGTGCCATGCTGTAGCGAGTGAGTGAGTCCATAATCAACAGCACACTTAAACCTTTATCGCGAAAATACTCAGCGATACGAGTGGCATAAGAGGCGCCTTGCATGCGCAATAGAGGAGACACATCGGCTGGCGCTGCAACGACAACGGCACGTTTTAAGCCATCAGCCCCTAAGATATTTTCAATGAAATCTTTGACTTCACGACCACGTTCACCAATCAACCCGACTACGATAATATCGGCTTGTGTAAAGCGTGCCATCATGCCAAGTAATACGCTTTTACCCACACCAGAGCCAGCAAATAGCCCCATACGTTGGCCGCGACCGACGGTTAATAATGCATTGATTGCACGAACACCGACATCCAATACATTACTAATAGGCGTTCGTTCTAATGGGTTAATTGGTGGGGTAATTAATGGCGCGCGTGTTTTTACCTCTAAGGGGCCTTTTCCATCTAATGGATTACCTTGGGCATCAAGTACTCTGCCTAATAATTCATTACCAATAGGGAGTAAGCGGCTAGTTTGTCCGTCATCACCGGTTGATTGTGCATAAACACGGGCACCCGGGGCGATCCCCTCGAGGTCGGCTAATGGCATCAATAACATTCTTGGGCCGTTAAAACCGACGACTTCACACACCACTTCATCTGAGCCGCCATTAATTGAGCGTTCAATAAAGCAGGTTGCCCCCAAAGGCATTTTAATGCCTTCGGCTTCCATCACTAAGCCAGTGATTTTTGTGAGGCGGCCATAACGACGCACCATCGGGATCCCTTTCATCCGCGATTCTAAATCGTCCAACGAAGCAATCCAGCGTCCCAATCGTGCCGTCATGAAAAGCTCTCCGGTGCATATAAACGACACAATTCTTGCCAACGTGTCGCCACAGTCATATCAATTTCACCGTCTTCAGCGACGACTCGGCAGCCACCGATATGCAGTTTAGGATCAGCGACTAAGCGCCAGCCGTTCAAGTTGAGTAGGGAACCTAGGTGCTGTTCAATCAATTCAAAATGATTTGGGTTGACGTGTAGTTCAGGCTGCCCAGCAAAAATCGGTTTTTGTTGGAGTAACTGGCTGATTTCCTCCAACAATGCGGTGCCATCACAAACGGTGGATTGTCCTAAAACTTGCTTAGCCGCAGTCAACGCTATCTGCAACAGTTTAGTGGTCACCACCGTATCAAAGGTATCGAGAGAATAATTGAATTCAGACAGCAGTTTTTGCCATGTTTCAATCACAGGTTGTTGCAAAGCAAGTGCCTGCTCACGCCCTTGTTCTTCTCCAGCTCGTAAGCCTTGCTCAAAACCAGCTTGGTAACCTTCTTGCTGGCCTTTTTCATGCCCTTGTTGGTAACCCGTCCGCTGTGCATCTTCCTTGATGTTATCGAGCAAATTAATTTGCTCTAACACTTCTTTTGGTTCAAGGCACGGGACTTTTGGCGCGTCAGGCTCAGGAACATCACTTAATGCAGGAATGCCTGAGTTGAGATCCCATTGATTAAGCTCACGAAGCTGCCAAGGCTGCCATTGGTCATTTGGAATTGTTGACTTAGACATAGACGTCGTCTCCACCACCTATAGCGATTTCGCCTTTTTCGACTAAACGACGAACGATAAGCAAAATGGCTTTTTGTTCGTTTTCCACTTGAGACATACGCACAGGAGAACGTGATTCCAAATCGTCGCGCACAATTTCTGCAGCGCGAGCGGCCATATTGTTGAGGAAGTGGTCGCGTAGTGCTTGGTTGCTGCCTTTGAGGGCAATAACCAGCGAGTCTGTCGAAACATCCTGCAAAATACGTTGAATGCTGCGGTTGTCCACCTCGATAAGGTTTTCGAATAGGAACATTTCGTCAATAATACGTTGAGCAAGTTCACCATCGTAATCACGCATTGCATCGATAACGCTTTCTTCTTGCTGGCTTTTCATCAGGTTGATGATTTCTGCCGCAGTTCTCACGCCACCCATTTTGCTGCGTTTGAGGTTTTGGCCATCCAGTAAGTTGTTCAATACTTCGGTCAATTCCGCCAATGCAGCAGGTTGGACACCACCAAAGGTGGCGATACGTAGCATAATATCGTTGCGTTGGCGCTCTTCGAATAATTCGAGGACATCCGCTGCAAGATTGCGTTTTAAGTGAACCAAAATAGTCGCGATAATTTGCGGATGTTCATCACGGATAATATCGGCAACGGTTTGGGGTTCCATATAGTTGAGGCTTTCGATCCCTGACGTGGTTTCTTGTTTTTCAAAGATGTCCTCAAGTAAGCTTGCGGCGCGTTCTTCGCCAAGTGCTTTCACCAATACAGAACGCAGATAGTCATTCGTGTTGATATTGAGTGCCGCGAATTGAATCGCTGACTCTTCAAATTCAGTTAATACTTCTGCCAATTCATTATTTGAGATTTGGCGCATGTTTGACACGGCCATACTCAATTGCTGAACTTCTTTAGGATTCAGGTGCTTAAATACTTCCGCAGCCTGGTCTTCACCGAGCGTCATTAACATCACGGCACTTTTTTCTGTTCCACTTAAACTCATTGGGATTTTCCTAACCACTGACGGATAACCATTGCCACGATTTGTGGGTCTTTTTCTGCCATTTCACGGATACGTTGGCTTTGGATCTCAGCACTAACACGTTGACGAGTCAGGCGACGGCGTGTTTGCTCATCCATTTCTTCATCAATCGCTTCATCAACCACGAGCGGGGTTTTCAGTTGTGTGGCAACAAAAACTTCAGCTTCGGCTTGGGCTTGCTGTGTCTTACGGTATTTAACCCATTGTGGTTTGATACCGAAACGCCACATAAACCAAGCAATAATGGCAATAAGCAGTATTTTTCCGTAATCCAGTAACTGAGCAATAAATTGTGGGCTTTCAAGTAACGAAGGTGTTTCTTCAACCGGAGCCTCATTGGTAAACAATGAATTAGTAATGTTGAGAGAATCCCCACGTGCAGTAGAAAAGCCCATTGCTTCGCGTGTCAATGCTTCAATTTGTTGCAGCATCTCTGGTGGCAATGGCTTCATTTCAGGACCATTTTCACCATCTTGTGAATGGTAATTGACAATAACTGCGACCGAGAGCCTATCGACGACACCAATTTGCCGTTGAGTGTGACTAATTTTGCGATCTACTTCGTAATTTGTGGTTTCATCGCTTTGCGAGTTCGAGACACTATTACGGTTATTCGCCGTTTGAGCGCCATCTTTATTGTCTTTATTGGTTTCAATAGGTGCACTTGGTGCACTAACGGGTTGATTTGAAAGCGCACCTGGCACTCCACCGGTTCCGCCATTGTTATTTTGCATACTTTGGCTGTTTTGGCGAGAACGAATAGCCGCACTATCTGGCGTTTGGTTGGGCTTATATTCCTCTGAAGTTTGTTCGACTTTCGAGAAATCCATTTGCGCGGTGACTTGGGCATGAATATTGGCACGACCGACTAACGGCGACAGAATATCTTCTATGCGCTGTTTGAGATGGGACTCCATCTCTTTAGTCATTTTGATTTGTGCGCTGTTTGCCGATTGCTGGCTATTATCGTTATTGGTGAGTAAGCGACCCGTTTGGTCAACAATAATGACATTACTCGCGGTTAGGCCTGTTACGCTACTTGATACCATATGGACAATGGCGCTGATTTGCCCTTCATCAAGCATTCTTCCCGGTAGTAAACCGACCGTCACAGAAGCCGTTGGTAGCTTTTGCTCACGCACAAATAAGGTGGGTTTAGGAATTGCTAAATGCACCCGAGCACTTTGTACTGGGCTTAGGGACTCAATAGTACGAGAGAGTTCACCCTCTAATGCACGTTGGTAATTGATTTGCTCACTAAATTGGCTGATACCGAATTGTTCTTTATCTAATAATTCAAAACCAGTATTGCCACCTTTAGGTAAACCTGATTGAGCGAGCTTTAAACGTAATTCATGCACTTTATCTGCAGGAACTAAAATAGCGCTACCATTATCAGCAATTTGATATGGCACATTCATCTGAGTTAGCTGGCCAACAATATCGCCACCATCTTTAGCACTTAAATTGCTAAGAAGTACACGGTAGTCAGGGCTGCGTAGCCAGAGGAGAAGGGCGACAATAATTGAAACAGCCGCAGCCGCCGCAATCATTAACGGTATTTTAGGATCAGCTTTAATCCTTTCAACTATAGAGGCAAAACCCTTTTTGGCCTCCCCCGTGTCTTTAGATGCGGCACTCATAAATATTCCCTGCTTGGCAGACTACTAGACGGATGAAAATACTTTTGGTGAAACAATGTTATTTCCCTCTTCGTAACGTCACTTTTTCACTTTGCTATTATTTCTTGTTTTAAGGGGTTCTAATGACGGAATCAGCCTATAAAATTGGTGTTATTTATCGGCTTCAAGTTAAAAAGGGTGTGATAGGGTAAGCTAGCCAATATAGGTTAGTGAAAAATTCACATTAATTTAATAAGAAGAGAATCGAATGACAGTTCAAGCGATTGAAGGGGTTATTTCACAATTAAATGTCGTGGCAACCCAAGCCACTAACCCAATTAAACCCGTAATAGAGCCTGTTGGATTTGCTGATCACCTAGTTGCTTCCGTAAATCAAATTAATAAATCACGTAATGATTCAGCTAAGCAAGTTGAAAACTTCACGTTAGGAAAGCAAGATATTTCCTTAAATGACGTGATGGTTGATATGCAAAAAGCAAGTTTAAGTTTACAAATGGGAATTCAAGTACGTAATAAGCTAGTGGCGGCGTATCAAGAAATTATGTCTATGCCAGTGTGATTTTACTATTTATTTGAATGTAATAAATTAATTGATCTTTTAGTACTCTGTTGGGAAAGTAATGGGGTAATTTTTTATTGCCAATAATAATCGGTTCGCATATTTTAATTCGATGATCAAGCATAGGAATAACAGTATGAAACGATTTATTGATAAGTGTTTTGTTATGGTTTCGTTCGTTATTGTTGGGTTATCATTTGTCTTTGCTGGTGGGCTTCCGTTTGACCCAACTGAAAAAAGTAGTCAATCATAACTGTAATGCATTACAAGATTTAAAAGCTGCGTGATGCGGCTTTTTTGTTATCTTAAATCCTACTTTATATATTGTTATTGTGAATTATCAATGGTCATTTTACCAAAGTAGTATCCAAATAATGATTTAGATAAATGATAAATATTGGTATCATGATTAAGTGTTTTTACCTAATCGCTGTATTGGAAAAATAAAAGCCATTATGAAAGTAATATCTTCGCTATTTTGTCTATTTTTAATTACGGGTTGTACATTTACGCCTTCTTTCGAGCCTGATAAACCAACATGGCCAAAGCCGCATAAAGACGCCCGTTCATCCGAACAAAAAAGAGCCGATAGAGAAGCGGTACATGAGCAACAGCGAGCGGTGATGAGGGGCGAAAGGCCTGATTATGGTGTTTTTGATAGGTATTAAACCTGAAGATGTTTTCTTTTAGGTTCGGATAAATAGCAAACTATTTGTTTCTTGAATTGATGTGAAAATAAAATTTGCCATTTGGTTATAAGTGTGGCTTAATATGCTCACTGGTTTGGAAGTACAGGCCTATTTATGTTAGTCAGTTTTAAGATGTTCACCATTAAGCGTTATCTCAGATACCACTTCATTGCGAATTCCTTCTAATTAATTCCCATAAGTACCACAAGAACAAACCGCAACATGCCTTATGGCAATTTTAAAAAATTAAAGGAAATTCTATGTCTAATACAATGACTGGTACAGTAAAATGGTTTAACGATGATAAAGGTTTTGGTTTTATCACTCCTGCAGACGGCAGCAAAGATGTATTTGTTCACTTTTCTGCAATTCAAAGTGATAACTTCAAATCATTAGCAGAAGGCCAACAAGTTTCATTCACCATTGAAAATGGTGCTAAAGGCCCAGCAGCAGCTAACGTTATCGCTAAATAACGATAAACGAATCGCTAAGCATTCAAAAACCTCGCTAAATGCGAGGTTTTTTCGTTTTATCGTCTGTTATCTTCAATAAATATAGAGTTAATATTATAAAAGTTGTTTGATAAAATAATTCGCACCATCACGAATTGCTTCATCTGATATTTGCATCATGCGAGAGTAATGTAAGAAAGCATGCAAAGTTCCTGGGTACATTTTATATTCACAAGATATATTGTTAGCGTCGAGTGTTCGGAATAAAGCCAAGCTATCATCTAATAGCGGGTCAAATTCTGCACTAGCAATAAAGCAAGGTGGAATATCATTGGTTAAGTCATTATTGAATAAGCAGTAATAAGGGGCTTCTCTATCACCATTTTCCCCGAGATAGGCATTATCATAATTTTCTAAGTCTTCTTTTTGTAACCCATCCCATTCCCCACCATATAGCCGCCGACTGATTGAATCCTGTAAGCCATAAAGCCCATACCACAATAAAACGGATTTAATATTGGCACTTTCTATAGTGTTATCACGCAACCAAAGTATAGAAGCAAGAGATAACATTGCGCCAGCTGAGTCACCTGCAAAGCCAGCTTGTTGCATATTGATATTATGCTCTGCGGCATTTTGTTGATAATACTGGTAAACGGTGGATATTTCTTCAATGGCTTGGGGGTAACGAGCTTCAGGGGATAACGAATAATCTATTCCAATAACGGTACAGCCTGAATAACAGGCTAGTAACCGCATTATGCGGTCATGAGTTTGTAAATTACCTAAAATAAACCCGCCTCCGTGAATATAAAATAAAGTTGCTGGTGGTGACTTCAGGGGTTGAAATAGACGAGTCAAAATATTGCCATATTGAGTTGGTACTTGAATATCGTAAATATTGTGCATCATTGGGGCTTCTGCATTCCAATATTTTCTATCTTCAATATACGCTTGTCGCATTCCGTAATAGCTGGTGTCAATAGGGGAAGGGGATGGGTTTTCTGCATAAAATTGCATTACAGATTGCATTTCAGGTGAAATGTGGTCTAACACATTAATTTTATTTTTCGGGTTCATTATGCTCTCCTAGCTGGATGGCTTCCATTGTAAAAGAGAGGCATAATTAAATTGTGATCCTGTTAGCCAATATTAAAATGTTCTGTATTTCAATAGAGTAAGGTTTAGGAATTTATAGGCTCTTTAATTTATATACCAAACGGCGAAACTGTCACCGTTTGGTATATATGTCAGTTCTAGTCGAGGTAGCTAATATTTAAGGATGATGGTTGTTAGCCATCATTTAGCTGCTCTTTGTATGGCTTCGCCACCTGCTTCTATATCTTCACCAACACCTTTGGTGGTGTTGCATGCGCTTAAAGAGAATACGACAGCTAATGAACAGGCTAAAAAGCAAATTTTTTTAATCATATCTTCTTCCTTTCGTTACATTCAGTTATAGGTCTTAAGATATTCTTATTCAAGTATAGCAGAGGAATGAAAGTGTGTTTTTCAAACGATTCTGATTTTACGTTCTAGCCATGTAAATTTAATTGGTTTATTACGCTTTTATTTCACTTTTGATTGGTTTAATAGTCTAAGTTATCAATTAATAAAAGAAAAACATATTGGTACTTAGAAAAGGTTTTACTTTTTTATTGATAATATAAGGATGCAGAAAAATCTGAATTTCACTATATGATTATATTAAAAAGAATTAATTCGACTGATGTTTGACCAGTTGTATAAGCTTTATTAATCTAAATTGGAATTTCAAGTCCGAATTTTATCATTTTATTAACAAACTTATCATTATTATATTTGTGGGTATAAGTAAGGGTACTTAGTTTAATGTTTGATTAATTACTAGTTAAATCAAAATGTTATGTATTGCTGTTAGACAATTTTAATGTAATATCGAATCTGTTTGAAATTCCCTTGGTTTCATTGATTTATTTAAACCGCCATATTGGCGGTTTTTTTTAGTTTTTATCCGATAAGTACTTTTTAAATAACCAAAGCCCACTTTTTTTCATTGCAAAGCCAAATAGCACACCGATTAATAGTGATTGAATCGTTACCAACCAAGCACTTTCAGCCGCAAAAATAGTACAGGTACCCACAAACGTGCCTGGTATATAAGAAAGCCACTGTTTTTTAGCTTGCATACACATCAAAAAGGCAACAATACCCGTAACAAAGTACCCAACAAAATGAGGTAAGTGTTGCAGGTAGTCACCGCTATGCAGGATCACCAACCCCCAAACTACACCGCTACTGACGGTTAGTGCAGTAATACCTAATCCTTTAAGCCCATCTTTGGGGTAAGCAAAATACGCAGTACAGCCTAAAAAGCCGGCCCAGCCGATTAACCCTAAGCTATCTGCAACCCAAGCCCATATACCGGAGAGAATGGCGGTTGTTAAAGAAAGAGAGAATAATAATTTCACAATTTGTACTTTACGTTATGGTTATTTGTTAACAATGAGATTGGTGAATGTTTGTTAGTCCACCAGTTAGTTACAGAATCCACTCGTTACAAAAGCAATTAATTATAAAGCTAAGTTGTAACGATTCAGCTATCTTGTTATTCAAGAACCATCTAGAGAGTTTCAAGTATTGCTAGAGGGGTAACTGACTAATAATATGATAGTTATCTGTATTGCAGTGGTACTGGGATCCTGTAAAGCGGAGCATTGTATAGACCCAAAGTAAATCTGGCAATCTGTATACGATGATTTATCTGTATTAACTTTATCTTTTTGATAATAATTAATTGTATGTAAATTCAGTGTTAAATAAATAACTTAAAATATAAATATTAATGTTGATTGAGTTAATAGCTGATGACTTTTTTACTTCAATTTAGCCTCCTCACCCTGTAGCATGAGATAAATTGACTAGTGAGGTGAGAGTATGAAATGGATGGTAGGTGGGGTTGCTGCGTTGTTATTAGTAGGGTGTGATACCACATCGACTGCACCATTTGGCCTAAACTGGGGGCAAAGTATGGATAGCATCAGTTTTATTAAGGCGGGGAAATGCCAAACAAATGGCAGTAAAACAGTTTGTACTTTTGGGCAGCAAAAACCTTTTAATGATTGGAGCTATGAAAACCAACTAACTTTTGATGATGGCGCACTCATTCAAGTTGCCACTACACTTGTTGGGGTTGAAGATTATACCTCGCCAAAACCAGATTTTGCGGACTTCCAACAAAAGTTAGAAAATGAAATGAGTTATTTGACAAAGCAAGGGCTTAGCCAGCAAGTCGCCAGTGAATTTCTCTCGAAATGCCAATCTGAAACCAGTTGTAATAAAGTAAGTGAGTCATCGCTAACTCATGTCGGTATGTCTAATCTTTGGGTTACCATTAACCCAACACCAATTGCGATTGTGACTTATCACCAAGATTAATTACAACGCAGAGCTAGTTAATTTAGATATTGGCCGATTAGGGCGATTAAAAATAGTACCAATGTATCATTGGTACTATGGTTAATGTTTATAAATAATTTATAAAGGTTATATGAAAAATAGGGGTTAGATAATTACCAACCGAAGGCGACACCCGCTCCGATAACGGCAGAATCAGAGTTATTCCAAGAAACAGAACTGCGTAAGTTGATATTTTCTTTTAGTTGATATTGAGCCCCAGCAGCGATCGCAGAACCATTTTTGTAATTACCTACGCCAACCCCGGCACTAAAACGGGTATTTGTTGCATAAGGGATATTGCTCATTGCAGCAACGGAGGCAATACCCGCATTGGCTTCTTGGGCACGTTTATCTATTTTGCTATCAAGCTGGCTGACCCCATGGTCAAATTTATTTTCTAATTTTGTGAATTTAACTTCGTTCGCTTTTTGTGTTTTGGCCGCATCACTTTTTAGAGTCTTTATTGACGAGGTATTTCCAATGACTTTTTTATCTAGATTCTGAATATTGGTATTCAATTGTTCGGTGACTTGGTCGGCTGCATTTACACCAATTAATGCACCTTGTACATATAATTCAACTTCTTTTAATTTTGAGTCAAACGCATGGTGTTCTGTTTCATTATCTTTG
Organism: Providencia sp. PROV156; assembly: GCF_028480905.1. NCBI lineage: Bacteria > Pseudomonadati > Pseudomonadota > Gammaproteobacteria > Enterobacterales > Morganellaceae > Providencia > Providencia sp. PROV156. The sequence goes on from NZ_JAMPPE010000006.1 coordinate 27,102, forward strand.
TTTATTGATGTGATTTGGTCATTAATTAAATCAGTGTTGTTTTGTATTTTTTCGGCGTTTATGTTGTAAGAAGTGAGTATAGAGCTGTCTACGGTACTTTGTAACTCCACTAACTCATTTCGTATACCCCTAGTTTCTAATTTAAGATTAAGATGCCTTATATTTAATTTATCAATATCACTACTGAAATTTGAGTTCATCTGGTTAATTTCGCTATCTATCTCATCGATTTTTTTATTGATATGAATGATTCTTATAGTGTTATTATGAACACCTTTAGTATTATTATTAATCCCTTGTGCATTGATATCACTTAATATTGGTGCGGGCTTTGAATGTGTAGTGTTGGCTACTGCAGTGAAAGACAAACCGCTGAGTAATATAACAGCTAAATAACGAGCTAATGCTTTCTTTTCCATGTGTTAATTTCCGTATTATTTAAAATATTATCTAAAGAAGAATGAAGAGGGGATTTGTTTTTCTCAACTTATTTATAATAGGGTCATTTTTCTGGCGGGTAAAATCGATTTTTTAAATTATAATTATTCGGGATATTCGTGTTTGATTGGAATAAAGACGGTGAAATTTTTATTATAAATATATCTGAATTTTTAAATTAATTAAATTATAAGATACTCTGCTTATTATTTGTTGTATATTAATTTGAAAATAATTTGAATGTGGCCCAACTGTATTTTTATGATGAAAAAACATAAAATTAAATATCCATAGGCAAATAACTGCGACTAGCCGATAAAAATAAAAACAGTTGGAAACCTACAAAGGAGCACCATTTTTCTATTTTAGATGTTTTTTTCCAAATAACGTGTTATTTTTCTGTGAAATTTTATGTACCTTGTGTGGCATAAGGGTTTAAACTAAACAGCTTAGTGATAATTTATTGATGTTTAAAGTGAAAATTTCTTTCTGATTAACAATGCCATTTTTTGCATGTTGTTGATGAAATAGAAAGACGATAATATTTTATCTGTTCGTCATACTTCACTGGCAGAGTTGTGATGGCAGTTAGCGGCTATCGAATATCGCTACTGCCGCTTAAAATATTTTGAATTATTGATATTTGAATAAAAGTAATCGAATTTATAGGGTTTAAATTATGGCAGTAAGAGAAATTATTGAAATTCCAGATGAACGACTGCGCATTAAATGCAGCCCAGTGACAGATTTCGCTGCAGTACAAACCTTAATCGACGATTTGTTAGATACCATGTACAGCACCGATAACGGCATTGGCCTCGCTGCTACGCAAATTGCTGAAACTAAATCCATTATGGTGATTGATATTTCAGAAAACCGTGATGAGCCCATGGTTTTTGTTAACCCTGAGATTGTCGAAAGTGAAGGGGAAACTAGCTACCAAGAAGGGTGCTTGTCAGTGCCGGAGATCTACGCGGATGTAGAGCGTTTCCTGCGCGTTAAAGTGAAAGCGTTCGATAGGCACGGTAAAGCGTTTGAAGTGGATAGCGAAGAGTTCTTAGCGATTGTCATGCAACATGAAATCGACCACCTACACGGTAAAGTGTTTCTTGACCATTTGTCTCCGTTAAAACGCAATATGCTGTTGAAAAAACTGAAAAAGCAGCAACGTTTAAAGCAGCAACAGTAGGCTGTAATCTGAAAGGAAGAGGGTGTCAGGCTTGTTGGCCTGACACTTAAATTCATTCCATGGGGCGAACGACTAACGGGGTGTCAGGCTCATCAAATTGGCCATAGCTATTATTGAGTACCCGTTTTTGGTCTAATTGCTTAATTTCTTTGCTTAAAAAGTTTAAATGCTGTTGTAAATATTCTTTAGTAACACGTTCATTTTCGATAATTTTATGCAGTAACTGAATAAACTCTTCAGAGATGGGCTGCTGTTGTTCGAACGCTTGCGTTAACTTGGTGAGGTTTTCCACCGCAAGGACATATTCTGTCTCTCGGGAGACCAACGTCTCCCATTCCCCGGATTGCGCTAAGGCAACTAAATTTTCACTTAATACTAAGACATTACGGTATATTTCTTGTAAATCGATAGGATTTTTATTGTCCACCTGATTATCTTTCATCCACATTTGCACCGATTTGTTGCCACGCAGAGGCGATATCGGAGAGTAATTGGTAAACTTCTTGGACATAAGCCACGTTGTTTTCGAGGTTGGCGCGAAGTAACTGCATTGTCATGTACTCATACAAACTCGCTAAATTTTCTGCAAGTTCGCCGCCAGCTTCATAATTTAACGACTGCTTTAACCCTGTGTCAATGATGTCGATAGCTTTTGAGATTTCTTTACCTTTTTCAGCCACCTTACCCTGCTGCATAAAAATTTCCCCACGTTTTAGGGCACTTAGAGCCCCTTTAAACAGGATTTGGATCAGTTGGTATGGGGTCGCATTGGTGATTTCACTTTCCAAATCGACCTGCTGATAGGCTTGCTGTGCGTGTCGTTGATACATATTTTTAACCTAAAAGTATTAGCCTAATAATCGGCCTAAAGAATTACTGGTGCTATTCAGTGACGTCATCATTTTATCGAGGTTTTGGAATTGACGACGGTACATGTCCATGGTGTTTTCGATTTGCTTATTGGTTTGCTCAATACGTTTGTCTAGGCTTTTCTTTTTCTTTTGGATGCCATCGGTGGCATTGTGCAGCGTGCCTTCTTTGCTGTCTAAGGTGTCTTTTAAGTAGTTAAAGTTTTCAGTACCAAAACCGGTTTCTTTACCGTCACCGGCAAAAAATACTTTGGCACTCGATGGGTTTTCTTTGAGGACTTTATCCAGCACTTTATTATCAATTTCTAAGGTGCCATCCAGTTTTTGCTTAATCCCCATTTTGCTCAGAGTATCAATTTCTCCACTGGCTTGTGGCATACGAACTTGCGTGCGTAAGGTGCTTTGGATCATGCGTAAAGTGGAATCACCAATCAGTGGGCCATTAGTTTTATCCGGCGCAGTGCCTTTTTCCGTTGGGGTATATTTGGTGAGTTCTTTGGCTAAGGTTTGGAATTCATTATAGGCATCGACCCACGCTTTAATTTTACCTTTGGCGGGTTCGATATCTTCAGAAACAATTAGGTGGTCAGCTTTACCGTCTTCGCTTTCTTTTTTCAGCGTTAAGGTTAAACCGGGAAACAGGTCTTTGGCTTCATTGGTTTGCGACTCTAATTTAAAACCATCAATTTCTAGTAAGGCGGTTTGTGGAGCCACTTTTTGCACCATACCACTGGTGTCGGCATTTTTTAAGGTAACCTTACCATCTGCATCAATTTCAGACTCAACATTAAGAATAGCGGCAAGTTTGTCATCACCTTCCACATTGATGCTAATACGGTTTTCACTACCTTCTTTTTTAGAAGTGACAACAAGATGGTAAATATTGTCTTTGTCTTTAATGACCGATGCGGAAACGCCTTTATCGGTTTTATTGATGGCATCTGCAATTTCAATCAATGAAGTGTGTTCGTTATCCAGTTTGATAACGATTTTGTCTTTATCTTCTTTTTGTGACGGCTGTGTGATGGTAATGGTTCGTTCAGGTGCACCATTGCCCAGTAATTCTTTGTTGCTATTGTTAGGTGTGCCTTTGGTGGCGATAGTTTGTGCTTTTGCTAACTGAGTGACTATCACATCATGTACACCCGCTACCGCTTTGCCGTCAGTTTTCACGTCAAAGGCTTTGTATTCGCCATTCACTTTGGTGGTGCTGATATCGCCGTATTTTTTTAAGTCCTCGGCGGCTTTTTTTAGTTTTTCTAAGGACGACTGCATTTTGCCAAAGGCGCTAATTTGTGCATCATAGCTGGCTTTTTGTGTGGTCAGTGGCTCTAAGCGACGGCGCTCCATCGCTTCTAATTGGTCCATTTGTACGTTTAAATCTAAGTTTGACCCGATACCGAGTGTGGATATTCCTGCCATGTTTTCTCCTATTCTATGTCTGTGACATAAACTCTGAAATAAAATTTATTTAGAGTCTTATCGGCAAAACGGAGCAAAATTTTAGACTATTCTGAAAAAGAGTGATGGCGAGAGCTGATAAGAGAAAAGTAGGTAATTATCCCTATTGAAAATAAATAATAAGATAATTAATAAAAATAAATGGATGTGTTAAAAATGAAAGTGTTAAAAATAATGGCATTAAAAGCGGGCTGTAAAGCCATTTCCAACCTTACAGATAAAAATTTTCATCAAAAAGCCTAAAGGGGACTTTTTTGTAGCCGATAACCTAGTTGCTGACGAAATTCATCAAGTTAAGCATTTTGGCTTAACGCATTAATTTGAATAATAAGGATCACATCATGGCACAAGTTATCAACACTAACATTTTGTCTCTGACCACTCAGAACAACTTAAACCGTTCACAAGGCGTACTGGGTACTGCAATTGAGCGTTTATCATCTGGTTCACGTATCAATAGCGCAAAAGACGATGCGGCAGGCCAAGCAATTGCTAACCGTTTCACAGCTAACGTTAAAGGTTTAACTCAAGCTGCGCGTAATGCCAACGACGGTATCTCTATCGCACAAACTGCGGAAGGCGCGGTTAACGAAATTAACGATAACTTACAACGCGTTCGTGAACTGACTGTCCAAGCACAAAACGGCACTAACTCTAAGAGCGACATCGAGTCTATCAATAAAGAAGTTAAAGCACGTTTGGATGAAATCAATCGAATTTCTGAACAAACTCAGTTTAACGGTGTAAAAGTGCTGAGCCAAGATACTTCAATGAAGATTCAAGTTGGTACAAATGATAAAGAAGCTATCGCTATCGATCTGAAAAAAATTGATACTGAAGTTTTAGGTGTTAAAGATTTTGATGCTAGCTCAGGTAATTCTTTCGGCAAAGAAATGGATTACAGTGCTTTAAAATATAGTAAAGGTAAGCCAGTTGATTCAACAGCTGCACAGACAGAAGCCAACAAATTACAGGTTGGTGGTAAGCCTATTACTGATGCTAAAATCTATCAAAAATTAGATTCAGAAGGTAAAGCGAGCGAAACAGAAGTTTATGTTGTTGGTAAAAATGATAAAGGTGAAGAAGTTACCTTAACCGCGACACAAAAAATTACAGAGGGCGCAACCGCTGCTGATAATGCAACGGTTGCATTTACGATTGGCAAAGTTCTTGATGAAAAAGATCTTAATGCTATGAAACCACTGGATACTTTAGACAAAGCATTAGCAACTGTTGACAGCTTGCGTTCAGACTTAGGTGCTATCCAAAACCGTATGCAGTCTACTATCAATAACCTGAACAACTCTGTTAACAACCTGAGCGCAGCACGTAGCCGTATTCAAGATGCTGACTTCGCAACAGAAGTTTCTAACATGAGCCGTGGTCAAATTCTGCAACAAGCAGGTACTGCTGTGTTAGCACAAGCTAACCAGGTTCCACAAGGTGTTTTAAGTCTGTTACGTTAATTTAGACTTGTATTCCTGATTAAAGGCCAGCATTGCTGGCCTTTTCTTTGCCCGTCATACTTCGCGCCGCAGCGTTGTTGACTTCAGTCGCTCACCCGAATCACGTACCTATGTACGCTCATCGGGATAATCTCCTTCGTCGCCTAGCCGCACCACGAATTATTTAGGGCTCGCTTAAGCATTTTCAGACAAGTTCTGTATGGCTTTTAGCGCTGGTTTTGGCACAGCTGTAAATTAATATATTTGATAACAGAATAAATATAATAATAACCAAAGGATAATTAACCAGAAAACCAGACTCATAAACATAGGGTAGGGCAATTCCACCAAAGATATCCCCTGTCAAAAATGCGGTTTGTATTAAACCAAAAATATGTTCGGCATTCCCTTTGCGGGCGATCTCCATCTCAACCAAATTAATTAATAGTGAGCAAACGGTTCTAAACATATACATGGCAATAACCGAGATGGCGAAAACAATCGGGGAGCTAAATTTTATTGACCAAAACATGCCATAGAGCATCAGCATGCATAAAACAGAAAAAACAAGTAATGAGATAGGTTTATCTTTGTCAGAAAAAATAAACATAAAAAGGTTTTTGAGTACTAGCCCAGAAATAATGCCTAATGACATCACAAGGCCAACATTCGCATCTGAAAAATGCATGTTTTTTAAATACACTGGGATAATGGGTAAGATCAACGCCCAACTGGTGCCACTGATAATAAATGCAATAAATAAAACTAAATCTGCTTTATTGAGAAAATGAAAAAATGAAGTGCCTTTTTGGGAGCCTTTTTTTACTAATGGTTTCTCAGTTTTTGGTATTTTTAATGAAGGAATGGCTACAATGGCGATTAATACCATGACCCCGCTAATCAATAAGGCGGAACGATATGGAGTTTGATCGATAATTGATAAAATCGTCACTAGCCCTCCTGCAATAAAAGCCCCAAGGCTTTGTGCAATTGTGCTTAAATTATCGGTGTGTAGCAGGACTTTATTTTGTTCCTGTTTATCAATATTAAAAATCAGTGATTTAAGTGCAATAGCGATAATACTCGCACCCATCCCTGCCATCAAACCTGACGTGACAGCGATAGCCATGCCTGTGGGATAGGCTCTAAGAACAAGGCCGCCTCCATATAGAAAAAAGCCCACCATTAACCCATGCTTAGTGCCAATTTGGGACAGTCCTTTGGCATAAAGTAGTGAGCAGGCCCCCGCAATTGCCATCATTACGTACGAAATTGAAAATAACGTTAATTGCGCCTGCTGTTCCCAGTAGATAGGCTGCAATGTTTTGGATATCCACATTGGGAAAAGATAGAAAAAATAAAAGAAATATATTTTGTATATCATTTTTCTTCTTAATTATTTAAGTTTAAATTAAAAGATAATAACCTCAAAATATCTATATGTTATTTTACTTTTTAATTAAACTAATATGCTATTACATTAGTGAATGTAAAAATACATTATATAAGTTAAATCTGTCAAATAATAAGTTGTTTACCTTGTTAGTCCGAATTAACTTAATGTTTAATTAATATTAATTGTATTTAATAATGATATTATTTATATATAATCCATTAATCTGATTATTTTCTTTGTCATTATTTTCCATATCTAGTGCTATGTTTACTTTGGTTCTCATGCTTAGTGTTAAGCTAGCTTGCTGCTTACCGATAACTTTACTTGCTTTAAGAAGGCTAATTTAGTCAATAACAAAGTCTAAAGCCCAAATCTGCAATTTAATGACAAAATCACATCTCAACAAAACAACTACTCCCTCTTGTATTACCAGTAAAATTCCCTAAAAATTGTGTTAAAACAATCGTTAACATTGCAATCATTCAAATTTTACCTATTTAGGATAAGGCAAATAAAGCCACATTTAGTGCCTTACTCTACGGATTGAATTCAAAACCAACACAGATAATGAATAACTTTTATAGAGCTTGAAGGGTGATTCAGGTTGTGAGTGATTTGTATACTGCCGAAGGTGTGATTAATAAAAATAGCCTATGGGAGCGTTATTACCCTCTAATACGCCATGAAGCCCTGAAACTGCAAGTCAGACTACCCGCCAGTGTTGATATCGACGACTTAATTCAAGCGGGGGGCATCGGTTTACTACATGCATTGGAACGTTTCGATGTCACCCAAGGGGCGTCATTTGCCACTTATGCGGTGCAAAGAATTAGGGGTTCGATGCTAGATGAACTGCGTAGTCGTGACTGGGTGCCGCGCAGTGTGCGCCGCCAAGCGCGTGAAATGACCAAAGCCATTGGTGCGCTGGAACAATCGTTAGGGCGAAGTGCGACTGAGCCGGAAATCGCCAAAGCGCTGGATATTGACCTTGCGGAGTATCGCCAAGCGCTACTAGACACCAATAATAGCCAACTGTTTTCCTATGATGAGTGGCATGAAATTCACGGGGAAAGCTGTGAGCCACAAATGGATGAAGATGACGGCGGTAACCCGTTGAGCTTGTTGCTGGACTCCAGCTTGCGTGACCAAATTGCGGCGGCGATTGAGCAGCTGCCTGAGCGCGAGAAAATGGTGCTGACGCTGTATTACCAAGAAGAGCTGAATTTGAAGGAGATTGGCGCGGTGTTGGAGGTGGGGGAGTCAAGGGTGAGTCAGCTGCATAGTCAGGCTGTAAAACGCCTCCGCGGCAAATTGAAGTGATGCTCGTCATACTTCGCACCACAGCGTTGTTGGCTTCACTAGTTCACCCTAGTCACATACTGATGTATGCTCCTAGGGCTAAACTAGCTAGCCGCCTAGCTGTAGCACGAATTATTTAGAGCATCCGCATTAGGGGAGTTTTTAATAAAACCTAAATTGAAACCGTTTTTGAGATATTCCCCGTGTTTTCCATACTTGTGTATGCTCCTAGGGCTAAACTAGCTTGCCGCCTAGCTGTAGCACAAATTATTTAGAGCATCAGTATCGAGATATTTTAATGCTCATTTAAATTAAATTTGTTTTTATGTGTCTATGTCAGTCTTTTACTAACGGGATGAGTTGCTTATCACTCTATCATTTTCTACGTTTTTAGTAATTTTACTTTCTATTATTCATCCAGCTCTGCCGATCTAACCAAAAAATTCTCTGCCGTGGTGTGCCATGCTCTTGGGGATTGGGTGAACCCCAGTTTTAAGTATTCGGTGAGGTTGCTGTCGGTGGAGAAAAATAAAATCTGGCAGTCGGCGGGGAGTTCTTCAGCGACGAGGCGCATTAATTGGCGGTCGATACCGTGTTTTTGATAATGCATATCAACGGCCAGTTCGCAGATATAACAGCAAGAACTAAAATCCGTCACCGTGCGGACAAAACCGACCACCTGTTCCTCATCCCATGCACTAACCAATAAATCCGCGTTATTCAACATTGCATCTAATTGAGTGAGATTATCGGTTGGCACCATTTCTTTAAATGGTGACTGGCGAATTAATCGAATAAAATCCTCAATAGATATGGCAAAATTGACTTTATAGTTCAGGCGATTGGCAAGCGCATCCATAGAGTTCCCCTATTAATCAAACGGCACTCTTATAGGTTTAGCCTGAAATAGCGTAAATTTCCTGTTTTTTGTGGAATTTTATCATGGCCTAGCTATTCCAATTACTGCGTAAATGTCCTAAGTTAAATTCAAGGTCGTTGTGATGTTTAACCCAATTGGGTAAATACCATAAGAATTCTATTCAACAGATAAGTGAACGAGATATGACTATGGAACTAAAGGATTATTACAGCATCATGGGTGTTAAGCGCACCGATGATTTAAAAACCATTAAGACCGCGTATCGCCGTTTAGCGCGAAAATATCACCCCGATGTCAGTAAAGAGCCAAATGCAGAAGCGCGATTTAAAGAAATTGCAGAGGCGTGGGCGGTACTCAGCGACAAAGAAAAACGCGCGGAATACGATGAAATGTGGGAGCACAGAAATGATCCCTATTTTAACCAAGCCAACCAAGGTCAACAAAGCCACACATATTCTCAGCAAGGGTTTGATGCGGGTGGTTTTGATGACATTTTTTCATCAATGTTTTCCCAACGTGCACGTGGTGGCTCAAGGCAAGCACATAGTCACCGCGGGCAGGACTTAGAAGTTGAACTGGCTGTTTTCCTTGAAGAAACCCAAGAACCACATAAACGTACCATTAGCTATAACTTACCCGTCTATAACGCTTTTGGTTTTATCGAAAATGAAGTTCCCAAAACACTTAATGTGACTATCCCGGCAGGGGTGATTGATGGGCAACGTATTCGCTTAAAAGGGCAAGGCACAGCGGGTGAAAATGGCGGTGAAAATGGCGATCTATGGATAACCATCCGCATTGCACCACATCCATTATTTGATATCAAAGGCCACGATTTAGAAGTGGTCGTGCCGCTTGCGCCATGGGAGGCAGCCCTCGGAACTAAAGTCACCATTCCAACATTAAAAGACCCGATTGTGATCACCGTTCCTGCTAATAGCCAAGCTGGCCAAAAATTACGCCTTAAAGGTAAAGGGCTGAAACATAAAGGCACAGCTGGGGATCTGTATGCGATTATAAAAATCGTGATGCCAAATAGCAGTAATGCAGAGTCGGATGCGCTATGGCAGAAGTTGGCTGAGAGCCATACGCACTTTGACCCGCGTAAAAATTGGGGAGGAAAATAATGGAACAGTTAACCACATTAACCGTTATTGATTTTTGCGTTCATACCGGTATTGCTGAAGATGAATTACAGGAAATTGTCGGCCTTGGGATAATTCAACCTATTGAAACTACTAATGAATGGTTGTTTGACGACCAAGCGGTAGTCATTGTGAGAAGAGCCGTGCGTCTTTACCATGAATTAGAAATTGACTGGCCGGGCATCGCAATGGCTATGAGCCTAATGGATCAAAATGAAATACTCCGACGCGAAAATGAGATGTTGCGTTTACAGTTAAAACGTTTTATTGGTTAGTTAGCCAATAATTTAATTATTCACCACCACAAGCCTTAATAAGTAAATTAGGTTTGTGGTGGTTATAGTTGCTATTTGTTTTTTAAACTAATCATGTTTTTAATTTTTATAAGACATATAATAAATTTGATGCTTGCTTGATATATTTATCATCGTTATTTTTTATGCTAGGTCATATAGGGACATATACATGAAAAATACTATTATCATTTTTATGAAAATAATAAGCTTGATATTCACTTTTAATAAATATGCTTATTCTTTTTTGACGTCACTATCAATTTTCAGGGATATCCATGCTCAAGATAAAAATCCAAGATTGATATCAGAATTAAATCAAAGAAAAGAATTATAAAACCAGCCGTTAAAAAAGAAGGAAGAAATGAAAATAGTATTAAAAAAATGGAATTAAACTCATCATATGTTTTAGTTAATGAAGTTAGAACACAAAGAATTCTAGCACTCCCTTGTATTATCCATCGAAATTAAAGGTAAATAATTGGTCATTACATTGGAATATTCAAGTTAACTCATAATCTATGTAGGAGAAGTTTATGGTTGAACATAAAATACCACGTTTGAAGCGTTTTATTATCTACTATCTGATGTGTTTATTTATATTATTTCCGATTAATCCATCTTGGGGTAGTAATGTTTTAATTTCAGGGAATGACTCTTCAGTTTATCAAAAAAACAGCACCACTATTGTTAATATAGCTACTCCAAATGAAAATGGTATTTCGCATAATAAATACCAACAATTTAATATCCTTGAAAAAGGTATTATATTAAATAATTCAAAGAATACAGTAAAAACTCAACTCGCAGGGGACATAAATGGAAACAATAGGTTAAGAGAAATTAATGCAGAACTGATTATTAATGAAGTTGTAGGAAATAGTCAGTCCCAGTTACTTGGAAAATTGGAAGTGGCGGGAAAATCTGCGAATGTGATTATAGCAAACCCAAATGGAATAACGTGCAATGGATGTAGCTTTATCAATGTTCCCGCGCTCACCCTAACAACAGGAAAACCATTTCTTGGTAGCGACGGTCAATTATCTGCTATTGAAGTAAAAAAAGGGACGATCACCATTGGCAATAAAGGAATGAATGCCGAAACCCCAAATTATACGGATATTATTAGCCAAGCAATGGTTCTTAATGGACAAATTAAAGGGAAAAATGTCTCATTGATGCATGGGAATAATCGTATTGATTTCCAAAAAGGAACTGTAACATCAATTAATGGCGAAATACAAAGCCCTATTATTGCTATTGATACAAAAGCACTTGGAGGCATGTATGCTGGCCAAATAAAATTAACGAGTACAGCATCAGGTATAGGAGTCAATTTAAATAACATTTACACCACTCAAGGGAGCTTAATACTAACTGCTGATGGGAAAATTACAACAAATGGTAATATTCAATCAAAAAATGAAATTAATGTTAGTGGTAAAGAACTCTATATTAAGAAAAATGCAAAATTAAATGCGGAAAATGATATTACCCTTGCGACAAATTCTTTAATCAATGAAGGCGAGATTATAGCAGGTAAGGACATGCGTATTTTTTCTAATACAATTAAAAATACGGGTGAAAAAGCACTTGTTCAAGCGAAAGAAAATTTGTGGATACAGAAAAATGCAATTGGAGATTTAAGTCAATCTATCGTAAACAAGTCCGCAACGATTAAAACAGAAAAGGGAGACTTGGTTGTTAGAGCGAAAGAGGTTGCAAATAACCGAAGCTTAGAGGGACTATATTTTACCGCTCAAGGTAGTGATGATAAAAAATCTGTTTTTTCCAATGATGCAGTGGGTAAGGAATTTAAAAATCCCATTATTTTAAACCCGATAAAAGAAGGAATAACAGATGATGGAGTTCTTTATTTTCTGACACATAATTATGATGTGCCCGCCTATGATTTTAGAGACTGGCAAAATAGTTATTTTGTCAATTCTGGGATTAGTGACCCAAAAAGAAACTTGGAGTTTTTAAATAGATTGCTTGGTGGTACAGTTCCCATTTCTTCCCTACCTGTTATTAACCTAGGAAATTATAAATATGCCTATAAAACCATTGGTAAAACAGGTGATATCTTGGCTGGTAAGAACTTATATATATCCGCTAATGAATTATTAAACTATGGTAGTAATATAAAATCAAAAGAAAATATGATATTGACAGGGAGGAGCTTCATAAATAGTAGTTTATTAGTTCAAAACGAACATGAGCGTTATTATAGGTTTACACCAAATGCCATGCGGAATGAATTAACATTCACAGATAGCCCTGCCATTAGCAATCAATTTATAGATTATAGTATTACTGGGTATAGACTACCTGATGAGACTTTTGCATTACGCCAAATAGACTACCCTATTTATGCTCCTGCCAGTATTTTCGCAGGTAATAATTTTATGAGTGATTTCTTAGAGGATGTGGATTTTAGATATACATCCAATGATAGAATATCACTAGGTAATGGCTTTGTTAAAGGCATTATTAATAAACCTGATTATGGCAACTCAAAAGCAAGTAAGCTATATCCATCTAATCGCTATTCTCACCTTGATTATTATGATGATAAACCTTTCATCGTTCTACCAAAAGATAAAGAAATCATTCAGGATGTAACTAATATTGTTACTGCTAAAAATGTTTTTATCAAGGGGGGTAATGTTAAAATTAATCATGGGTTAAAATCCGAACAGGATGTATACATATTTTCTAATACAAATATTGATTTAGAAAATGCAGAAATAGATACAAAGCATGATTTTATTCTTTCAGCTGATAAAAATATAGAAGTAAGGAAAAATAGTCAAGTAAATGCAAATAATGCGTTTATAAAATCTTTACAAGGCAGTGTGTTGATTTCAAATGACACGCCTGAAAGATATTACAATAAAAATGGGAAAGCATATGAAGGAAATATTTCAGTTAAAAATGATATCTTAGTGCAAGCAAAAGGAAATGTAATTTTCCTCGATTCAGTGATAAAACCTCTAAATAATTTCTCTGTAAATGCAGGTGAAAATATATTGTTTTTGGAAAACGATATAAATACCCCTAAGATACGAGTTAAAGAGTTATGGGATAGTGAAAAATATAAAACTAATTTTAATAACTTTCTTAACAATAGAGGGAAAATACAAACAAATAAAGACTTATTGCTTCAAGCGGGTGGTAATTTATTTTCATCAGGTTATGGTTTTTATTCTAATAATAACATTAATTTTATAAATGGCTCTGAGCTTTCAATTAGACCTCGATTCTCGTCTGGTGAATATGATGCTGTTCTTACGGACACACTAGATGCATATTTTTTACCAGAAAAAGCGAATGAATTAACGCGAGTATTATCTCATTCACAAATACAGAAACTAATTGCTCCCATTTCCGCTAAAAAAGATCTCACTATGATGAGTGGTGAAGATATGGGGATTATTTCAGCTAACCTTTCGAGTGGGGGAAACATCACACTATCAGCGGGCAAACAACTTACTCTTGATTCTACATCATATTCCTTGACTGACTTTCCAACTAGGAATTTTTATGAAAGGAAAAATTTAGTCACTTCAATAGAGAGTGGTAAAGATATTGTTTTAAGTTCTGCTGGAGATTTTGTTAGTCGAGGCGCTAAGTTAGAAGCAGGTAAAAATATCACAATTACAAGTGATAACAATATCAAGTTTGAAGCATTAACAGAGGAAAGTCGAAAAAATAATACAGATAAAAGGGAACAACGTAGATCAGAAATTCATAGCGGGAAAAATATCACTTTATTGTCAAATGGTAGTACATTATTTCAAGCAACAAAACTTGCAGCGAAAGGCTTTATTGATATTGCAGCTAAGGGGGGGATCCTTTACGCACAATCTATGATTGAAACGACTAAGTGGGAGGAAGAGCGCAAATATTGCAATCGTTTTTTAGGTATAAAATCATGCTTCTGGGGTTCGACCCATGAAATAAAAAACTTTCAATCTGCTACGAATAAAGTCTCTGAATTTGTCGCAAATAAAGATATCAACTTATTTGCCAAAGACGATATCACATTAGAAGCTACAAAACTCAACACCAGACAAAATGCAAAGATAACGAGCCAGACTGGTAAGGTGAATTTTAAAGCAGTTAAAAATAGTAAGTTTGAGCAAGTCATTTCTAATTCAACTGGCTTTTATATTACTCACCGGGATAAGGGATATAAAGAGGACTCATGGGTATTACCCTCATTACATATTGGTGGTGCGTTGACTGTTGGTGCCGCGAATGGTGTGAGTGCAGATGTTAAAGCTAAAAATGCTCAAAATTTAGAAAGTGTCCTTAATGAATTAGGGAAAAGGGATGAAACTAAATGGCTAGCCAGTTTAAAAGATCGTAAAGATATCCAATGGGATATTGTTAAAGATGCTTATGAGCAATGGGATTATGAAAGTCAGCATTTAAACCCTGTAGTGTCAGCATTGATTATGATTTCAGTTGCAGCAATGACTCACGGAACGGCAACCGAGTTTGCAGCTTGGGCATCATCCGGATCTAGTGGTGTGACAGGAGGTGCAATATCCGGAGCGGCTTATAGTGGCGTGATGGCTTTATCAGCTCAAACAGCTAATGCATTGGTTGAAAATAAAGGAGATTTAACAAAAACATTTAATACATTAGGCCGGAGCGAAACGGTTAAATCGATTATTACCCAGATGGCTGTTTCCGGCGCACTCAGTGGTTTAGATGTTCATATGGAGTGGGGAGCAGGAACTGGGGCTGAAGCGAAGCTACCTTTATTGAGTGATGGTGATTGGAGTAATGTGGCACAACGTGTTGCGGCACAATCTGTTGTTAGTTCAAGCATTAATACATCAATTCAAGGTGGCAGTTTTACTCAAAATTTAAAAAATGCATTTTTAGGTAATGTCGCTAATCAACTGAATGCAGAGGGTGCTAGGCTAATTGGCGATAATGGGCAAATTTTAGGTCAATCAGGGAAAATGCTCAGTCACGCTGCTGTGAGCGGGCTTGCTGCTGAGCTTTCAGGTAAAAATACAAAAGGTGCTGTTGTTGGTGCTCTCGCTGCGGAATTTGCAGCGATTGCTCTAGATGATAATTTAATTCAGGCGCATGAATGGAAAAAGAAAGCAGAACAAAAAGCTCAAATGGCGAAAGCTTTTGGCGGATTTGCAGGTGCGATATTTACTGGCGAACCCGGAGGGGTTTATAGCGCAGCAAATAGTGCTGAGAATACTTTTCGTTATAACTATTTATCTCACAAGCAACGTGAGTTAATGGAAAAAGAGCTAGCTGCTGAGCCTAATCTTTTTAAGCGTGCTGGGATCCATATCAAATGGGGATTAGCCAGTAGTCATCAGGATGGTATTTTTGCTGCCGGTTTCGTTGCGGGAGTTCCTGCAGAGTTATGGGATACATTAAAAGATGTTGTAAATGGAACAATAAATTATGAAGAAACATGGGATGGGATACGTGCTTTATTAACAAGTGAAACAATGTTCAGTGATATAGCTGAGGGTGAAAAACAAGATATTCTAAATCGAATTAATAAAATTGAAATCGAATATCAGAAAGCTGGAGCTGATGGTGCGTTTAATGCGGGTTTAGAAACTGGTCAACTATTTACTAAGGTAGCAGGATATATTGTTACTGTTAAAAGTGCTGCTAGCATATCAGCGAATTCAGGCCGATATGTTGATGCGCTATTGAATGGTAAAAAATCTTGGCCTATTATAGATATCAAAGAAATATATAGAATTGAGCCGGACGGTAGAAAAACCTATATGGCTTTTGGAGAAGGCGTTTACAAGCAAGGCTATCCATTTGAAGATTATATTGGTAAATCTAGAAAACTAGCGGATAGTGAAAGGTTACCTGCGGGGACGGAAACATTTGACTATTTTACAAAAAATAAAGAAGCGATAAGTGTAAAAACATTAGATACGGGAGCTAAAACATATCAAAACCCAGTTAAGATCAGTTCAAAAATAAACGGATATATAAATGATGTGGTTAATTTCAAAGGAATAAACAGCATTAAATTTAAGCTTGAAAAGTCAAGTGTAAAAAATAAAACGATAGAGTTAGCTATACCGTAGTAAAACTACTCCAGCACAATGGATTGAAATTAATAAATCAATAATTTACGCTAATGATAAAAACATAAAACTTAATATAACGGTTGTTAAGTAAGGAACAATATATGCTTGATTATGATTCTGGGGATAATGTATCAATCCGAGTTAACGAACGATTTTATTTTATATTTGTTCTTTCGGGATATCATTTTTTTGTTAGAGATAATGAGACGCCCGTTTATTGTTTGGAAAAAGATACTGCTGAAGAAAAGTTAGGTGAAATGTTAAAGTTAGCATTAAGTCAGTGTCGAATTATAGATCCGTATGAAAATTCTGATTTTTTTGATAGGAAGAGGATTGATGAAGACTATAAAGAGTGGGTTGGTGATGTGTTAATTAAATGTAAGTTTAAAAGTATAAAATCACTTTTTTTAAATATGATGTCATGCAGTATTAAACGAATTAATGGTAACATTATATTGCAACCTAGTTTGCATAAAAAACTAAAAGATTGGACGAGAGATGGATATAGTGATGATGATGATATTATTTTACCGGATACAGTAACAAACGCAGAATTAGGTAAAGCCATAAAGGAAGTGCTTTCTCGTTGCCGAAGTGTGGTCAAGTAAAATGTCTAGGCTGTAGTGAAGGCGTTTACAAGCAAGGCTATCCATTTGAAGATTATATTGGTAAATCTAGAAAACTAGCGGATAGTGAAAGGTTACCTGCGGGGACGGAAACATTTGACTATTTCACAAAAAATAAAGAAGCGATAAGTGTAAAAACATTAGATACGGGAGCTAAAACATATCAAAACCCAGTTAAGATCAGTTCAAAAATAAACGGATATATAAATGATGTGGTTAATTTTAAAGGGATAGACCAATCAAGGCTCACACTATTAAATTCAGATATCAAACTAAGGACTATAGAAATAGCAATCCCAAGTAAAACAACTTCAGCTCAATGGGTGGAAATTAATAAATCCATAGCTTATTCTATAGAGAATAATATTAATATGAAAATTACAGTAGTAAAATAGGGGGGAGAGATGGAAAACAATGACTCTGGAAATAATATATCCATTCGAGTAAATGATTTTTTTTATTTTATTATGGTTTTGTCAGGGTATCATTTATTTGTAGTAGATGATACGGTTCCTATAGTATCAGTTAATAAAAAAGTCACAAATAGTGAGCTAGGTAAATTATCTAAAGTTGCTCTAAAAAAATGTAGAGTTATAGATCCTCATGTAGATAGCTTTTTTTTTAATAGAGATCGCCTTGCAGAGTGTGAAAAAAAATGGCTCAGTGAAAACTTATCTTCTCTTGGTTTCAAAAATAAAAAAAACTTTTATCAATCAATGATGTTATGCAATATTAAAGAGAAAAATGGTTTTTTAACATTAAGGCCAACACTCCATAAAAAATTAGAAACATGGACGGGGGATGGGTTTACTGAGGATGACTATATTGTTTTGCCGGATAGTGTTTCTGATGAAGAACTCGGTGAAGCCATAAAGGAAGTACTTTCTCGTTGCCGAAGTGTTATTTGAAATTTATATTATTAGATAGTTAATAAGATTTTTAATGGGGTATATAAGTAGTATTAATAAAATAAACTTTATTGGTTTTCTTCTGCGAAAATAAAATGTATGCAGTTTCATTCAACTCTTATTTATTTATAAATTATTTAAGTAAATCTATAATCTAAATTATTAGTAAATTGTATTATATTCTTTGACTAATTTGATAAAGCTAATAATTAAACAATATTTTAATGAACACGAACAACAAAAAAGCCCTTACCATCCAGTAAGGGCACAATAACGACAACGAGATTTTTATTGTTAATTAAATAGTTGCGGCTTCGGCAATGAGTTTGCCGAGCTCTTGCCAGTTTTCACTGTCAATTAATTCATTCGGTACCATCCATGAACCGCCGCACACTAATACAGACGGTAATGCGGTGTATTCTTTTATATTTTTCACACCAATACCGCCAGTTGGCATAAATTTAACCGGGTAAACGGCGCTGAGTGCTTTGAGCATGGCAACCCCGCCAGAGGCTTCGGCTGGGAAGAATTTCAACGTGGTGAGATTAAATTCAAGGGCTTGCTCCACTAAGCTTGGGTTATTCACCCCAGGAATAATAATCACGTTCTTTTGTTGGCAATAAGCCACAATTTTTGGGTTAAAACCCGGGCTGACGATAAAATCTACACCCGCTTCAATGGCTTGGTCAACTTGCTCTGTGGTTAATACCGTACCTGCGGCAATCAGTAATTCAGGGTAAGCAGCACGCATATTTTTAATCGCTTGTACCGCGGCAGGGGTGCGGAAGGTGACCTCTGCACATGGCAGGCCATTTTCCACTAAAGCTTTTGCTAATGGCGCACCATGCTCTGCATTATTAATGGTGATAACAGGAACAACATTGAGTTTCTTAATTCTTTCAAGTAATTGATTCATGGTTAAAGCCTCTTAACATGTTTCTAAAGCAGTGGTTGGCATGGCTTCGGATGGAATAATCGCTCCCCGGTGTTGGATGACGGTTCCAGCCAGTAAATGACCTGTTTTTGCCGCTTCGCATGGGTTGCCACCTAAAATACGGCAAGCAAGGTAGCCGGCACTGAAAGAATCCCCTGCTGCAGTGGTATCAACCACGTGGTTGATTTTATTCGCAGGGACTTCAATACGTTCGTTATCGATAATCACAAAGCAGGCATCAGCACCGCGCTTGATCACTATTTCGTTCACACCATATTGTTGGGTACGTGCAATTGCATCAGTTTCATCAATATCATCGTGAAGCAGTTGTTCGTCATCAAAGGTCAGAAAAGCGATATCGGTTAAGCTTAAAATTTGCTGATAAGCCTGTTGTGCCGCTTGTTTGGAAGACCAAAGTGCGGGGCGATAGTTATTATCAAACACAATTTGGGCACCATGCTGTTTAGCTTGCTGTAACATTTCAAATAACAACTGGCGTGAAGCGCTAGGTAAAATGGCTAGGCTGATGCCACTTAAATAGATAAATTGTTGCGAATTTAGGATTTGCTGTGTGTGGGCTTTGCTGTTGTGGTCAAGACAAACGGCATCAAGCCAAAATTTTGCCGCGGCATTATCGCGCCAATAGAAAAAGCGGCGTTCGCCATCAGCAGAAGTTTCGATTAAATACATCCCAGGCAAATGTTTGTCCGAAATAAAGACCTCTTCAGTATTGATGCCTTCTTGTTGCCAACTGCTTAGCATTTGCTGGCTGAATGGATCCTGACCTAAACCGGTGATGTAACGGGTTGTCACACCGTGATCTTTAGTTAAACGAGACAGGTATAGCGCGGTATTGAGTGTATCCCCACCAAATGTTTGTCTATAAAGTTCACCCGATTTTTGCAACTCAACCATGCATTCGCCAATAACGGCAACTTGCGGATGTGTATTCATTTTCACCACCTGCGCGATTACGACTTAGTAAACTATTGCTACTTAATGATGCTATTAAAACCCATTTTAAATAGAACTTCAATAAAAATGAAACGCCGTTTTAAAAATATCGAATCGCCGTTCTTGTTTTTATCATGATAGCCACTTATGCTATTAGTTAGGGTGTAATGTCGATATCAATTTATAGGATTATAGGATGATGGAAAAATAATGGATAAAACGACTCAAACGGATGCTGTTTCAGCAGTGGTTAAGGTATTTAGCATTCTTAGCGCCCTTGGTGAGCAAAAAGAGATTGGTGTGTCTGAGCTTTCACAGCGTTTATTGATGTCAAAAGCCACGACATTTCGTTTTCTGCAAACGATGAAACAGTTAGGATATGTGGATCAAGAAGGTGAAGCAGATAAGTATTCACTGACCTTAAAACTCTTCGAATTAGGGGCAAAATCCCTCGAGTATGTTGACCTGATAGAAATTGCAGATAAAGAAATGCGCCGTATTGGCCAATTAACCCATGAAGCGGTGCATTTGGGTGCATTAGATGAAGATGCCATTATTTATATCCATAAAATCGACTCGAGTTATAATTTACGCATGTATTCACGGGTTGGGCGTCGTAACCCATTGTATTGCACCGCAATCGGTAAGATTTTACTCGCTTGGCAAGATGAAGAATCCATTCGTTTGGCATTGAAAGATGAAACTTTTAGTCAAAAAACGGCAACAACAATTTTAACGATAGAAGACCTGCTGGCGGAATTAGCCACAGTTCGTGAATGCCATTATGCACAAGACAGAGAAGAGCAAGAGTTAGGCCTGCGCTGTATTGCTGTACCAGTGTATGACCGCTTAGGTCATGTGGTTGCAGGGCTATCGATTTCGTTCCCAACGATTCGTTTTGATGAGCAGCGTATTGATGACTATGTCCAATTACTGAAAACGGCGGGGCGTAATATTTCAGAGAAAATGGGCTATCACCAATATCCATCATAGGGTTGATATAATAAGACTAAGCCAATTTCAATGATGTATCAATCAATTGATTTAATAACCTATGTAAATTATTTATTTGAATATTAAGGATTTTATAAATTTCACTTATTATTATTCAACACCATGCGTTTCTGCTGACATATAATATTTACTTATGGATACAGCAGGAAATTGATATGTCTAAAAAGGTTATTATTGCTATTTTTCTTTGTTTTACTTCTTATGGCTTTGCCAGCGACTTTACATTTAAAGAAAAGTCACCCGCTGATCGCGAGTTTAATCAAGACTACCAAGGAATTAAAAAATTACAAACACAACAAAAGTTTGTCTTTGATCCCAAAAAGAAACTTCCACAAGAAGAACAAAGTTATCAAGCTTTGTTAGAGCAGCGAAATGCAGATGAAAATGCGTTTTCAAAACATTTTAATGTGTGTGATGTTAACCCGACGGGAGCAGGGTGCCCTAATTCAATGGCTTGGATGAATGATCGCCAGCAAATGAAAAAAATGCTAGAGCAAGCGGGCCGCCCTTATTGATAAGTTGTTCATTTGTTGACTCTAAGGGAGCATCGCCCCCTTAGAGGTCAAATTATACAGATTCAGGGAATGTTAAGGTTGCACCGGGAGCTTCACGGCTTAAATGAATGAAATTCATATGTTTTTCATATTGGTCTAGAATATCGCTAATCACTTGTTCTTTGGTGTAATCCATTAAATCATTCCCTTGTGAGCCTTCCCATAAGAAGGTTTCTAAGCGGTAATAATGGGATTTCCCTGAACGTGCGCGATAGGTAAAACCGGGAACGGAATAGCGCTGTGGCCACACTTGGTAAATAAAGCTTTGTTCTTCACCAAGGTCAACAGTTAACTCTAAATGGTCTAAGCGCTCATCAGCAATGGGTGGCAAGGTGTTAAATTCCACTTTCGCTCCCCTTAAACTGAGCTCTTTTGCCACTTCTTGCATAGCAGGAATGCACACCAAATCAAGCATCCGCTGGGTATAAGTCGTTCCCGGGAAATTCATCACTCGTCCCAAACGCTGTTTCCAATTGAGTGTTCCATTGCCATACAGCGGTGCAGGCGCATTGGTATTTAGCGAACTAACGCGTCTAAAGTCCTCAACTTTTAATGATTTATATAGCCCAGCCATAATAAAGAAGATCACAAAACTAAATGGTAAGCCCATGATCACCGTTGTATTTTGTAAAGCAGCGACGCCATCTGTCATTAACATCCCTAAGGTGAGTAAACCAATTGCGACAGACCAAAAAATTCGCAACCAATTAGGAGCATCGTTGTTAATATCACTGAGTTTTGAGGTGAAATTACCTAATACTAATGAGCCGGAATCAGCAGAGGTGACATAGAACAACAGCCCAGTAATGGTTGCAACAGAAGCGGTTAGGCCAAAGCCAGGGTAAAGCTCAAGTAGTGAATAGAAGCCTTTTTCGGGGGCGTCGAGGACGGTTTTGGCAAGTTCGCTATTGCCGTGAATGATTTCATACAATGCACTATTACCAAAAATAGATAACCACAATAGTGTGAAAACAAACGGAATAATTAAAGTACCGATCACAAACTGTCTAATGGTCCGACCACGAGAAATACGAGCGAGGAATAACCCAACAAATGGCGACCATGCTACCCACCACGCCCAGAAAAACAGCGTCCAGCTATTCATCCAATCCGTTGGGCGGTCAAAGGCAAAGCTATTGAGGGTCATACCCATAAAGCGGTTGATATAATCCCCCACATTCAGTACTAAGGCATTGAGTAAGAACTCGGTATCGCCGACAAATAAGATAAATAAAATCAAGCCAAATGCCAAAAGCACATTGAGCTCGGATAACACCCGAATACCTTTATTTACCCCAGATGTGGCAGAAATCACGGCCATAATCACTGATAGCAGAATTAACCCACTTTGCACGGGGAGCCCTTGAGGTAAGTCGAATAATACTTTGAGGCCATAATTCAGCTGAACAACCCCGATCCCAAGAGTTGTTGCAATACCGAAAATCGTCCCTAGTACTGCCGCAATATCTACTGTATGGCCAATTGGGCCGTCAATCCGTTTACCAAAAATAGGATAGAGTGCGGAGCGAATGGTTAGCGGTAAGTTATAACGATAACTGAAGTAACCCAGTGCAATCCCCATTAAGGCATACATAGACCAGCCCGTTAGGCCATAGTGGAACAGTGTCCACACCATCGCCTGACGAGCTGCTTCTAAGGTTTCGCCTTCGCCCGTTGGCGGCAGCATATATTGGGTGACCGGCTCAGCGACGGAGAAAAACATTAAATCGATACCAATTCCTGCCGCGAATAGCATCGCAGACCAGCTGAGCACGCTAAATTCAGGTTTAGATTGTTCAGGGCCGAGTTTGATATTACCAAAGCGTGAGGTAGCAACGAAAATGACAAAAACAATATAAAGCGTTGCTGCTAGCAGGTAATACCAACCAAAGGTTTTAGATACCCACCCAAGCGCGGCAACGATCCACTGATTTGCTGTTTCAGTCATCAAGATGGTGAAAAAAGAAAACGCCAGAATAAGACCGGCGGAAGTAAAAAAAACCACAGAATTCAATTTATCCTTCTGCTTATTTTTTGGGCTATTTTGAGTTGTCATTGGACATTCCACATTTTTATTTATTTAACAGGTTAAAATTACTTTCTAAGCTAATCTATTGATTTATCAGCCAAGATTTGGTTTTTGTTATCTTCTCTCTTATGTTAATTGTGAATGAATTGTTGTAAACAATAGTTAATATTGATTGAACATTCAATCAAAAAAACGTTTAATAAAAGGGATCAATGTATTTTTTAGGTTCAAATACCATGCCGAAGATAGGAATGCAGTCGATACGTAAACAACAGTTAATTCAAGCCACATTGGATGTGATTAATGAAGTTGGAATGCAGGAAGCCAGTTTTGTGTTAATTGCCCGTAAAGCCGGGGTTTCTACAGGGATCATCAGCCATTATTTTCGTGATAAAAATGGCTTGCTTGAAGCCACTATGCGCCATATTCAATACCAGTTGGGTTTTGCGGTGGCAATGCGTTTACGCATGTTAACAGGGGCGGAGGCAAAACTACGAATTCAGGCGATTGTTGAAGGCAACTTCGATCCAACGCAAACCAGTGAGGCCGCGATGAAAACGTGGCTAGCCTTTTGGGCTAGCAGTATGCATCAACCGAATTTAAACCGCTTACAACAGGTTAATGACCGGCGTTTGTATTCAAACTTAAGCTATGAGTTTGGGCGGGTATTAAACAAGGCAGATGCGCGGATGGCAGCAAAGGGGCTGGCTGCTTTAATTGATGGCCTATGGCTACGTAGTGCTTTGAGTAATGAACAATTTCCTGTTAAGGATGCACTCAAAATCACTAACGAATACATCGATATGCAACTACAACGTGCTGAGGTTTTAGGAACCTAATAACCAATTCAGAGGAGATAATATGCAACATCCACCGATACATAAGCTTTATATTCATGGTGGTTATGTCGACAGTTCACAACCTGAATGCGGGCGATTTCCTGCAATCAACCCTGCCAATGGGGAAACTATCGCGGATCTGCAATCTGCGACCCTTGAAGATATCCAATGGGCGGTAGAAAGCGCTAAACAAGGCCAGAAAGTCTGGGCGGCAATGACTGCGATGGAACGCTCACGTATTTTACGCCGTGCGGTGGATATTTTACGAGAACGTAACGACGAATTGGCTTACCTCGAAACCCTTGATACGGGCAAACCGCTTTCTGAAACTCGTTATGTGGATATCGTTACAGGGGCGGATGTTCTTGAATACTATGCAGGTTTAATTCCGATGCTGGAGGGGCAGCAAATCCCTTTGCGTGATAGCTCGTTTGCTTATACTCGTCGTGAACCTCTGGGAGTCGTGGCAGGCATTGGGGCATGGAATTATCCTATCCAAATTGCGTTATGGAAATCAGCTCCTGCACTAGCAGCAGGTAATGCCATGGTGTTCAAACCCAGTGAAGTCACTTCGTTAACAGCGTTAAAGTTGGCTGAAATATACACTGAAGCGGGCGTGCCAGCAGGGGTATTTAACGTAGTGACAGGCCAAGGCGGTGAAGTGGGGCAATGGTTAACGGAGCACCCTGATATTGCCAAAGTTTCATTCACAGGGGGGATCGCAACCGGTAAAAAAGTGATGGCGAATGCATCAGCTTCTTCTTTAAAAGAGGTGACGATGGAACTAGGCGGTAAATCGCCTCTAATTATTTTTGATGATGCAGACTTAGATAAAGCTGCGGATATTGCCATGATGGCGAATTTTTATAGTTCAGGCCAAGTGTGTACCAATGGAACACGGGTTTTTGTGCCTGAATCGCTTAAATCACAGTTTGAGGACAAGATCACTGAACGTGTGGCTCGCATTAAAATAGGTTCACCGGTTGACGAAAACACCAACTTTGGGCCATTAGTCAGTTTTGCTCATATGGAAAACGTGTTGCGTTATATTGCGTTAGGCAAACAACAAGGCGCGAGATTATTGTGCGGTGGTGAACGCTTAATGGATGGCGATTTTGCACAGGGAGCTTATGTTGCACCAACCGTATTCACCGATTGCCACGATGAAATGCAAATCACACAGGAAGAAATTTTTGGCCCTGTTATGAGTATTTTGAGTTATCAATCGGAAGACGAAGTGATTGCTCGTGCGAACAATAGTGTGTACGGGTTAGCAGCAGGATTGGTGACACAAGATTTAACACGTGCACACCGTGTTATTCATCAATTAGAGGCTGGGATTTGTTGGATTAATACATGGGGGGAATCACCCGCACAAATGCCCGTGGGTGGATATAAGCATTCCGGCGTTGGCCGCGAAAATGGCGTTATGACACTGCAAAATTATACACAAGTAAAATCTATTCAAGTGGAACTGGGGGAATTTGCATCCGTTTTTTAATCACATCATTTTAATTTGACTGAAACAGAGGAGATAACAATGGTCTATGACTATATTATTATCGGTGCTGGTTCAGCCGGTAACGTTCTTGCTACCCGCCTGACAGAAGATCCTGATGTTACTGTGCTGCTCCTTGAAGCAGGAGGACCGGATTACCGGTTCGACTTTCGCACACAAATGCCAGCGGCATTAGCGTACCCATTACAAGGGCGACGTTATAATTGGGCTTATGAAACTGACCCTGAACCGCATATGAACCACCGCCGTATGGAGTGTGGTCGTGGAAAGGGGCTTGGTGGCTCATCATTAATTAATGGGATGTGTTACATCCGAGGGAATGCTCTAGACTTTGATGGTTGGGCGGAAGCGCCTGGGTTAGAAGACTGGCGTTACCTTGATTGTTTACCTTATTTTAGAAAAGCGGAAACACGTGATATTGGCCCAAATGATTATCACGGCGGAGATGGCCCCGTCAGTGTGACAACACCGAAAAATGGCAATAATGTGCTATTTCATGCGATGGTGGAAGCAGGCGTACAAGCAGGGTACCCGCAAACAGATGATTTAAATGGGGTTCAACAAGAGGGTTTTGGCCCAATGGACCGTACAGTTACACCGCAAGGGCGACGAGCAAGTACAGCAAGAGGGTATTTAGACCAAGCGAAAAAGCGTAATAACCTGACTATTCTTACCCATGCCACGACAGATACCATTGAGTTTGAAGGGAAAAAAGCGGTTGGTGTTAAATATTATCAAGGTAATAGCACTACACCTACGGTAGTGAAGGCGAGTAAAGAGGTTCTTTTATGTGCAGGTGCGATCGCCTCACCGCAAATTTTGCAGCGTTCTGGAGTTGGGCCTGAGGATGTTTTGGCTGAGTTCAATATTCCAGCTGTGCACGTTTTACCTGGTGTTGGGCAAAACTTGCAAGATCACCTTGAAATGTATTTGCAATATGAATGCAAACAACCAGTTTCATTATATCCAGCCTTAAAATGGATAAACCAACCTAAAATAGGCGCTGAGTGGCTATTTAAAGGGACTGGAGTTGGCGCAAGTAATCAATTTGAAGCAGGTGGGTTTATCCGCACTAGCGAAAAATTCGCATGGCCAAATATTCAATTCCACTTTTTGCCTGTGGCGATTAACTATAATGGTAGTAATGCAGTCAATCAGCATGGTTTTCAAGCCCATGTAGGCTCAATGCGATCGCCTAGTCGAGGGCGTGTTCGCTTGAAATCCCTAGACCCAAAGCAACATCCAAGTATTTTGTTTAATTACATGTCATCGGAGCAAGATTGGGAAGAGTTTCGTGCCGCCATTCGTATTACTCGTGAAATTATGGCTCAGCCAGCACTTGACCCATATCGTGGGGATGAAATAAGCCCTGGCAAACAGATTAGCACTGATGAAGAGCTAGATGCATTTGTGCGCGAGAGAGCAGAAACCGCTTTTCATCCGTGTGGAACCTGTAAAATGGGTTACGATGATATGGCAGTCGTGGATGGTGCAGGGCGAGTTCACGGTATTGAAAATCTACGGGTTATCGATGCATCGATTATGCCGTTGATCATTACAGGGAATTTAAATGCAACGACCATCATGATTGCAGAGAAAATTGCCGATAAAATTCGAAACCGTCCTTCGTTACCCACAAGCAATGCAGATTATTATGTAGCAGGTGATAGGCAAGTGAGAAACCCGCCATTACGAGACTAGCTTATTCAGGCTATTTTTTATACACAAAGCGATTGATATTAATATCAGTCGCTTTTTTCTTTAAGGAGAATGCCGATAATAATAATAGCTGTCTAACCATGTAATGCCAAAGGGGCGAATAAATCGGACTTTTAGCAGGTTGAAGGAATATACGCTAGTCAATTTTAGACAAAAAAAACCTCCAAATATTAAGGAGGGAAAATAAATATAAAGCGAGCTTATTTATATAGCACTAATTTACGGTAAACCATAGCCGACCAGTTGAATTAATTTATACAAAAATGATATTAGCTCACAATTTATAACGCTATAGTTATTAAATTCAGATTAATACCTATTATTTGACAGAGTTAATCAGCCATTGCAGATAATTGTCTTCAACTTGGCTTGGGTCTAAGCGAATGAGTTCTGGGGTTTCATATGGGTGTATTTCTTTTATTGCATTAAATAGATTAAGTTGGTTTCCTTGGGTCGTTTTGATCAAGAGTAAAACCTCCTTATCTTGCGTGATATTACCATGCCATAGATAAACAGATGTTATTTCAGGCAGTAGGGAAACACATGCTGCTAAGCGATTAGCGAGTAAGTGTTGGGTAATTTTAATTGCACTTTCATGGCTATTGGTTGTACATAATACAATACATGGTTGTTGAGAGTTTGTGATGTAAATGTTATCAGTGGGCATTTCGTTTCCTTATTAGTCATATTTTGATAAGTTTGATTACTCACATTTAGATTAGAGATAAAAATGGTATTGAGAACAGAGCATAATCACTATAAGTGTTTTTTTAAATTATCAGATAAGATAATAACTAATGTTAATTAAGCAGAGGTATTAATTTAATAGTAATATGCGTGTTTTTTAATCAATGTTGTCATTGTTATAATTTTTTATATATTCAATATAATTTTGAATATTTCTTGGTTTTATTTTATTAATTCGATTCAGCAATCATAAATTGAGGATGAACTATAAAAAAAATTGAAATTTTAGTATATTACTAACCAAATTTGATTATGTGACAAATGTGATTGTGTGCTGTTAACCTAGTAACAGAGCAAATAATAATCCCAGTTTTATTCTTACTCTTATTAATGTAAGTGTAGGCTTATCTTTTTGTGCAAGAAATATGGAACGATTGATATCTGAAATAATATATTACACATCGTTACAAACTGGCTTAAAATTTATCATAAAAGAATTCACGTACTGATAAATATCAAGGTTTTTGAGCTATATATTGTTAATCTAAAGATAAAATTAGAATATATAACTGAAATTACTCTGTATTTCCATCTTTATACGTGTATGGATAACCTTATGAATAAACTAACACCTTTAAAACCTGTACCAACTCTAATCGCAGTTGCAATAACATTAATTATTTGGTTCTTAATTCCTGTTCCCGAAGGTGTTAATCCAAATGCGTGGCATCTTTTAGCATTATTTGTAGGTACAATCGCTGCTATTATTGGTAAAGCTTTACCAATAGGAGGTGTATCTATTGTCGCTATTTCATTAGTTGCAGTAACCGGGGTCACTAACCCTGAATCAACTAAAGGGGCAATTGCGGATGCTTTAAGTGGCTTTTCTAATGATCTAATTTGGCTAATTGGTATTTCTATCATGGTTTCCATGAGCTTGAATAAAACAGGCCTGGGGGCAAGGATAGGTTATTATGTCATTTCTTTATTCGGTAAAAAAACATTGGGTATTGCTTATTCATTGGCAATAGCAGAAACAATATTGGCACCTGTGACACCAAGTAACACGGCTCGAGGTGGGGGAATTATTCACCCAATTATGCGTTCGATCTCGGATAGTTTTGGGTCAAAGGCTGATGATGGAACCGCAGGTAAGATAGGGCGTTATTTATCGCTCGTTAACTACAATATTAACCCAATCACTTCTGCAATGTTTATTACGGCGACAGCGCCAAACCCATTAATTGTCAGTTTGATTATTAGTGAAACAAGCCAAGAAAATGAATTAACTTGGGGTATGTGGGCGATTGCGGCGTTTGTTCCTGCCATCGTGTCATTAATATTAATGCCTTTGGTGATCTATTTGATGTATAAGCCGGAAATTACTTCAACACCGGATGCGCCAAATTTTGCCAAAGAACGTTTACAACAATTAGGCCCAGTTTCATTACCTGAAAAAATAACTCTCGGTGTTTTTGGGTTGTTACTTTTGTTGTGGGCTGGTGTTCCTGCCATGATTTTTGGGCCTGCATATAGTGTTAATGCAACCACCGCGGCGTTTATTGGGTTGAGTGTTCTATTAGCGACAGGGGTTATTAATTGGGATGATGTTCTGAAAAACAAAGGGGCATGGGATACTGTCGTTTGGTTCTCTGCCTTAGTCATGATGGCGAGTTTTTTAGGTAAGCTCGGTCTCATAAAGTGGATGTCATTAACCGTCGGTGCAACTATTGATGGATTAGGCATTAGCTGGGTATGGGGAATGCTAATTCTTGTTTTAATTTATGTGTATTCTCACTATTTCTTTGCGAGTACAACCGCGCATATTACGGCGATGTATGCAGCATTTTTCTCGGCAGGTTTAGCCCTTGGCGCTCCACCAATGTTATTAGCTTTAACATTAGCATTCTCATCGTCACTAATGATGTCATTGACACACTATGGTACGGGTACTGCACCTATTATTTTTGGTTCGGGTTATGCAACCCTTGCGGAATGGTGGAAAACAGGTTTCGTGATGAGCGTAGTTAACTTAGCCATTTGGTTCTTTATTGGTAGCGTTTGGTGGAAATTCTTAGGTTACTGGTAATTAGTTGAATTAGCTATTTTAGCTATATCAAAGAAAGTTAATAGAAATCGGGCGATAGGCTCGATTTCTTCTTTTTTTTAAAAGCTCATCCTACAAATAAGTGGCTATTGTGATAACAAGACCACTAATGATAGAAATTAGCATCACTTTTCCCCAACTGAAGACTGACGATGATTTTAAAGCGTGCTGCCATAACAAACTTATTTCATCGGCATGTGCATATTTTCTCTTATTGATCGCAGTCTTAATTTTTTTGATTTTATCATTATCTATCAGTAATGTTTTTTGAATAACCATGATATAACCTTTCATCAAGTTGTGCATTGTTTGTCTGCCCTTGATTATCTCAGGCTATGTAAGAAGATAAATTGATGAGATTCTATGCAAACTTCCCCATTTATCGCGTTTAAAATCAGACTTAGTCTAGTTAATAAGAAAAAAGCAGCCAAGAAGTAAAATTATCTTTATTAAGAGGAAATGGCTCTTAATTTAAGGTCATATTTATCGTTCTTTGGCGAGATATTTTTTATTTAGGGAAGTCGGAGAGAAAGGCCATAAATGTGATTGGTTTACATACAAAAGCCAGTATGATGTATCTGCGAGTCAGTTAATTTATCCAGAGGAACACATGTATTCACAAAGAAAGGCAGAATTTTTCTTGGTGCTTACCACGATAATCGCGGCTTGGGGGTGGGTATTTTCCCGAGAATCAGTGCAGGGAATGCCTATTTTTGCCTTTCTTGGTAGCCGTTTTTTATTTGCAGCCATCATTTTAGCCCCTTTTTGTCGAGGGAAAAAAAATAGAATAACGGCGAAGCAATTACCAAAAATATTAATGACAGGCGGTTGGATGTCATTAAATATGGTGCTCTGGATCCACGCAGTTGCGATAACAGATTCAATTGGTGAAGGGGCTTTTATCATGAGCCTTGCTATGTTGTTTGTCCCGCTAGTCGCATGGGTTATTTTAAAAAATAAACCTGTACGTTATTTCTGGGAGGCACTTCCGGTCGCTGTATTAGGGTTGGCATGTTTAACACTATTTAAGGCACAGCTTGAATTTAAAGCAAGCCAACTGTGGTTTCTTGGTGCGGCAATTGTCCAAGCTATCTATTTTTGTTATACCAGTTTATATACTCGAACAATCCCTCTTTTGCCGTTAACGACCATTCAGCTTGCTTGTACAGGAATGACTGGGTTAGTTTTGTCATTTTTTTTAGAAGAGTGGCCAAGTAGCATCACCGTACCTACCATGATGTGGTTTATTGCTAGTGTTGTAATAGCAACGAGTTTACGCTTTGTATTGCAACTTATTGGTCAAAAAAATACTACTGCCGGCAATGCTGCAATTATTATGATCCTTGAACCTGTTATGACCGTATTTGTAGCGGCTATTTGGTACAATGAAAGAATGCCTTTTGTCCAAATTGTTGGTTGTGTGCTAATTTTATCGGCACTATTCTATTACCGATGGCGTTGTTCTAATTCATTACCAAGGTAAAATACACATAATAAACAATGGGTCAATACAGATTTTTTATAAGAAAACAGCTATGATTAATATGCATAGTCAGTGATAGGGATGTTAATCTTAATAAGAACCTCTTATTTAGCATATTAAGATTAATGGTATTGAAAACATAAACGATATATCCAAAATAGCGTGAACTAGGAATAATAGCGGTTTAATATTATCACCTTAGTTAAAGCTGAATAGGAAACGGGCATAAAATGAAAAAATTAGCATTAATATTAGGTATGGCAGGAGCAATGGTTGTGTTGTCTGCATGTTCTGATGAAAAATCAGAAATTGCTGAATACAAAGACAACTTTGTTAATACTTGTGTCGTTGCATCTGGTAATCCTCAAGGTGAAACAGCAAAAGCAGTTACCGCAATTTGTGGTTGTGCCTATGATAAAACAATTGAAAAATATGGTTTAGCTGAATTTAAACGTATGGATGCGGAATTAGAAAAATCAGGTACCGCAGAGCCTGAATTCCAAAAAACCATGATTGAATTCGTTCAACAGTGCTCGACTAACGCACGTTAATTATTTATTACTCGCAGCTATTGATTATCAAGCAACAATAGCTGCGAATTTATTATTTTTACTTAAATAAGTGTTTGAATTGGTGTGGGGCACTGCGTAGATATTGCGGTGCAACGTCTATTTGTTCGTTCAATTCACTTGCTGCTCGCCAAGGCCAGCGTGGTTCAAATAATATACCTCTACCGATTGCCACAAAATCTGCTTGGTGAGTTGCCACAATGGCTTCTGCTTGCAAAGGTTCAGTGATAAGACCGACAGCAATGACAGGCATCATAGTATTCTCATGAATAGCTTGTGCTAAAGGGACTTGGTAATTTGGGCTCAATGGTATCTGTTGTTCAGTTGATAACCCGCCAGATGAGACGTGGATATAGTCACAACCTAAATCTTCTAATAATTCTGTTAGCTCAATTGATTCAGGTACGCTCCAACCCGATTCAAGCCAATCTGTTGCGGAGATCCGTACACCAATTGCAACATTAGGGCTAATGGCTTCTCTCATCTCATGGAAAATATTAATCAGTAAGCGAGTACGATTCTTAAAGCATCCTCCATATTCATCTTGTCGTAAGTTTGAAACTGGCGATAAGAATTCATGCAGTATATATCCATGAGCAGCATGGATCTCAATAACGTCAAAACCTGCTTTTTCTGCCCGAATTGCTGCCTCAATAAATTGCTGTTTGAGCTGCGAAATTTCTTCAATAGTTAATGCATGTGGAATTGCATTATTACCAAAAGCCAGTGCTGATGGTGCTACAGTCTGCCAGCCATTAGGTTGTGTGGACTGAATACTTTTACCCCCTAACCAAGGTAAATCTGTTGATGCTTTCCTACCAGCGTGAGCGATTTGTACTCCTAAGCGTGCATCTGAATATTGCCGGATGTCGCTGAGTATTTGTTGCATTGCTGTCATTTGCTCTTCATTCCATAAGCCTAGGTCTTTGTAGGTAATACGACCTTCAGGAACAACAGCACTGGCTTCTACAATAACTAAAGAGGCACCTGATAAAGCAAGGTTCATGTAGTGGGCTTTATGCCATGCTGTTGGCATACCATTTTCTGCAGAATATTGGCACATTGGGGGAACAATAATACGATTTTTAAGCGAAACTTGGCCTATTGATGCAGGTGAAAAAAGGTGGCTCATTGGAACTTTCCTTATTAGCAAACTTAAATTATTTTAATATTATACCCAGTTAGCCAAAATTTTTTTGTGAGATGGTGTGGTATTAAGGGGGAAAATTTGTTTTACAGCGAATTATTGAAGGAAAATCAAGTAAATTTTTACAGATTTGATCAATACCATAAAAAGTATATTTCCCTAGCAATATGATGCAAAAAGAGGGAAAAAATATAAAAAAATGAGATAAAAAATAAAATATAATAATAACTATTATTTTTTGATTGTTATAATTCTGTAACTTATAAATAAAATTAATAATCACCAATATAAAATGGCGTTAATGCCTGCTTATGGTTTTAATGGTTCTAATAGTGAATAAAACTATTTTTTTATTTTAAATGATAATTTAAATAAGCGTTAATGCATTGTTTGTGAGGCAAAAATATAAAATACTCCTTGCGGTTATATTAAATGGTTTATATAAGAAACAAGCTTATTAAGCTGATACTAGCTAATCCTAAGCTTTGTGTTCACCTGAAAAATATAATTCTAAGAAGGAAATTGATGTGCTGACAATTATTGGTATTTTAATCATTATATCGATAGTAACATTATTGATGATGGGAAAAGTTAGCCCAATTATCGCAATGTCTTGTATCCCCTTTATTGGTGCTTTATTTGCCGGTTATTCTGTTGCTGAAATTTCAGTATTCTTTGAAAGCGGCATTAATAAAGTCTCAAAAGTCGCAGCTATGTTTTTATTTGCGATTTTATTCTTTAGCTTAATGAAAGACCTGCATATTTTTGACCCGTTGATCCGTTTAATGGTTAAAATGACTCGTGGAAATATTATTGTTGTTTGTATTATGACAACGTTAATTGCGGGTATTGTCCATCTCGATGGGTCAGGCGCTGCGACATTCTTAATTATTATTCCTGCATTGTTACCTTTATACCGTCAACTTGGTATGAGCCCCTATTTAATGTTGCTACTGATGTGCGCCAGTATGGGTGTCATGAATATGGTACCTTGGGGCGGGCCATTAGGCCGAGCTTCAGCTGTAACCGGAATTGATGCTTCGACCCTTTGGCAACATTTGATCCCAGTACAACTAATTGGTATGGGTGGCGCAGTGGTATTTGCTATTCTGATGGGGTTACGTGAGAAACGACGTATTGCAGCGGCCAGTTTGAAAGGAACTACGCCATATGAAATGGATTCTTTGTTACCTGTCAGTGACGACACTGCAGATATAACAGAAACGGTTCAAAAACCTAAAAAACCACTCATCAATGGTGGGTTAATTGTTGCTTCCGTTGTGTGTTTAGCATTTGGTTTATTATCTGCACCTTATGTTTTTATGATTGCACTTTCCATTGCCTTGATGGTGAATTTCCCTAATCCTAGAGACCAAATGAAAATTTTGGCCGCCCATGCACCACAAGCGTTGGGAATGGTTGCTATTATATTAGCGGCGGGAGCATTTTTGGGTATTTTATCGGAAGGTGGCATGCTTGAGTCAATCGCAACAGACTTAACGGCTATCTTACCAACCGAATGGGTTTCTAAAGTCCATATTTTTGTCGGTATTTTAGGTGTACCGATGGATATTTTTACCAGTACCGATGCTTACTATTTTGCCTTACTACCAATAATTCAACAAATTGCCGCCACAGTTGGTGTTGACCCATCTTCTGTTGTTTACGCCATGGCGATAGGTAACAACGCAGGGACCTTCGTGAGTCCTTTTTCTCCAGCGGCATGGCTAGCTATGGGGTTGGCTGGAATTGATATGGGCCGCCACTTACGTTATTCGTTTGGCTGGATTTGGTTGTTCAGTTTCTTTTTATTAGCGACTGGGGCGCTAATCGGCTTGTATTAATTTGTTCGTTGGCTTTAATGCCACAGCGTTGTTGGCTTCAAAAGTAAACCCTAGTCACATACTTGTGTATGCGCCTAGGGATTTACTTTTTTGCCGCCTAGCTGTGACATGAAATATTTAGAACAAATGGTTTTTATTTTGCGTGCTGGATTATTTTCTTTTATCAATTATTGGGTTTATCAGATAGTTACTATGTCGTAAAGCAAAGGGCTATGACATGATTTATTGGTTAATGATATCAATAAGGTTTGTTATGCGTAGGCCGCTTTCTTCTTATCATCCTATTCTCTATTGGCTGCGTGTCACCCAAAAACGTTTAGCTCGACGATTGCATTGGGCATTTTCCGCCAAATATTATGCGAAATTAAAATCCAATGAACGTCTTGAGTATCGCTACAACAAGCACACATCTAAGCTGATCCGTAAATTAGGTGAGTCAGACCTACGTTTACAATACAACAAAGTGACAAACTTACGTATTGCTGCAGAAGCGATGAATGGAGTCATCATCTACCCAGGGGAATACTTCTCATTTTGTCGGCTCGTTGGAAAACCAACCGCGCGCAGAGGTTTTCTTGAAGGTATGGAACTTTCGTTTGGTGAGGCTCGTTCAGGGATTGGCGGGGGAATTTGTCAACTGAGTAATTTAATTCATTGGATGGTATTGCATTCTCCATTACAAGTGGTTGAGCGTGCTAATCATAGTTTTGACCCATTTCCAGATGAAGGGCGGGTATTGCCTTTTGGTTCTGGGGCGGCAATTTTTTATAATTATATCGATTTGGTTTTTTATAATCCGACACAAAGTGCTTTTCAGTTGGTATTTAATATTGCAGAACATCAACTCGAAGGGGAGTTATTGAGCTGCACTCCTCGTGAACACAAATACCATATTTATGAGAAAAACCATAAATTTACCCGAGAGAATGAAGTTATATACCGTCATAATGAAATTTGGCAAAAAGTAACAACCAAAGGACAAGAACCTATCACTCTGCAGGATAATTGTTTGTATCGTAATAAAGTGGTAGTGAAATATTCCCTAGATGAAAATTGTATAACAGTTGAATAGTTGCGTTAGTAATGAGATTAGGAATAAATTGATAGCCTTTTTCTTGACAATTAGACTAAAATTCAACTGTTTTCCTTCAATTTCGCTAATTTTAACTATTAGCCAAGCAAAAATGAGGCCGTTACTCGGAATAGATATGTAATACCTACTCTTGATTTCTCAACAATTAAAGACGCAAATCTAACAAAAGATTTGTGGTTATTTCTATTTCTTTAGAGAAAGCATGATGAATATGCAATCAAGAAAGTATGGTAGAACGTATCACTATCCGTTCTCCCCTGGTACGACTAGTGATGATCGCATCAATAGCGATTGGTGGTCGCACATCCAAAATATAAACAAACTGGTTCACACAGAAAAACTGGATGGTGAAAATAATTGCTTAAACCGCCATGGAGTTTTTGCACGCTCTCATGGTGCCCCAACCCAATCGGCATGGAGCCAGCAAATTCGCCAACGTTGGCAGCTGATTAAAGATGATTTAGGGGATATCGAACTCTTCGGCGAAAACCTTTATGCAATACATTCCATTGAATATCAACATATTGAAGATTATTTCTATGTGTTTGCTGTTAGGCAAGGGGAGTATTGGCTTAGTTGGGAAGAGGTGCAATTTTATGCGGCTTTATTTGATTTTCCAACTGTCCCACAATTAGATTTATCACTCAGTAAACAGATGGATAAGCAAGAGTATGCAAGTTCATTAATTACTGCGGCATCATTAGATAGTCAATTTATTGCGCGTGATACACATACAGGGAAAGCCTGTAGCATGGAAGGGATTGTGAGCCGTGATAGCCAAGGGTTTCATGTGGATGATTTTATGGCGCATGTTTTTAAATATGTGCGTAAAAACCATGTCAAAACAGATATCCACTGGAAACGGCATTGGCAGAGAGCCAAGCTGGCCTTTGAATTACAAGGAGAACAACCATGAGTTGGCAATTAACCCAATGTCGTGATTGGGCGCAGCTTGAAAAACAGTTCGATTTTGTGCGTGATATGCAATATGTGCCGCAAGACCGTTTGCACCATGCGGAAGGTAATGTGGCCATTCACACTCAAATGGTGTTAGCGGCTTTGGAAGATTTACCTGAATATCAACAGCTTCCAGAACTTAAACAACAAATCGTTTGGGCGGCAGCGTTGCTGCATGATGTTGAAAAACGTAGTACGACAAAAGAAGATGAAGAGGGGCGGATTCATTCGCCTGGACATGCTAAAAAAGGTGAATTATCTGTACGAAATATATTATTTCGACAAATAGAAACACCTTTTGCTATTCGTGAACAGATTGCGGCTTTAGTTCGATTTCATGGTCTACCGCTTTGGTTAATGGAAAAGCCAGATCCTGAACGTACATTATTTGCGGCATCATTGCGCGTTGAAATGCCTTTATTGTGCATGTTAGCGAAAGCTGATGCGATAGGGCGTACATGTGAAGATAAAGCGGAATTATTAGTTAGAATCGAGCTATTTGAATTATTTTGTCGTGAGCAGGGCTGTTGGGACAAACCTAAATCATTCGCTTCACCAGCTGGGCGCTTCCATTATTTTCATCATCAAAAAGGCACTACGGATTACCAACCTTTTGAAGAAATAGGGAGCGAAGTGATTATGCTATGTGGTTTGCCGGGGATGGGAAAAGACCATTTTAGCAAACAGTTTTACCCACAAACGGCAGTCGTGTGTTTAGATGATATTCGCCGAGAACATAAAATCAACCCTGCAGATAAAAATGCACAAGGGTGGGTGGCTCAGCAAGCTAAAGAGCAAGCAAAACGATTGTTACGCACTAAAACACATTTTATTTGGAATGCAACATCATTAAGTGCCTCTTTACGGGGAACCATGATCAGCTTATTTGAACGTTATCAAGCCAAAATCCATTTAGTTTACTTGGAAGTGCCATTTAAACAGTGGCGGCAACAAAATCAACAACGTAAGTATGCAGTGCCGGAGCAAGTTATGGAAAAAATGGCAGGGAAGTTGGAGTTGCCAACGCCAGATGAGGCACATCAAGTTTCCTATTATATTGATGGTAATTTTGAACCGTTATTTGCAGAAAAATAAAATTAATCACCTGCCTCTAGATAAGAGGCAGGCCAAGATATTAGTTTTAAGGAACGTAGACATCGCCTTCAAAGAGTTTTCTTGCAGTTCGAATAATTGAAGCTTGAAGCTCTTCCGGTGAGTTGCCTTGTTGGTTTAACGACACATCAAATTTGCCACTTAAATGCTCAATAGCAATGTTTTTCATATCAACAGAGTGAACATATTGCTGGGTAATACTATTAGGAACAATAGTACTTGTGGCAATGGCAATAGCACCAGTCACGGCAAGAGCGCCATGGCATTTATGCGGCATAAAATAGCGGACATTAATGGTTCCACCGTGAATGGCGGGTGAAATCAATATGGGTTTAGGAATAACTTTTTTGCTCACATCACCAAGTCCCATCGCTGCCCCGGCTTTTATACGAATAGTTTCCAGCTTTTGCATAAATTCGGTATCGGATTCAAGTTGCTCCGCAGTTTCATAACCAGTTTTATTGAGCTGAGGAGCATCAATTAATACCACAGGCATTGCCATATCAATACAACTGACATCAATGCCTTCAATGGTATCAATAGCATGACCAGTAGGAAGCAATTTTCCTGTTTTTGTTCCACACGCATTTAAAAATGTCAGGGCAACAGGCGCGGCATGGCCGGGTACACTAGCAATTTCGGTATCACCATCATAATCCACATGACCATCAGGTGTTTGCACCGTAGAGTTGACGAAAGTGTTCGTATTGACATTACGGATCCTGACAGTGGTTGTTTTACCAGTAATAGGAACTAACCCCTTTTCAATCGCAAAAGAACCCACGGCACAAAGAATATTTCCGCAATTTGGTGCGGTATCAACAATACGTTCAGTAATAGAAACCTGAGCGAATAAATAATCAATATCAGCATCAGGATGAGTTGAAGAGCTAATAATAGCGACTTTGCTGGTTTGTGGGCTACCCCCACCAATACCATCAATTTGCAAAGCATGACCAGAACCCATAATAGCAAGGATCAGTTCATCCCGTTGTTGAGTGTCTTTAGGGAGAGAGTCCGCTAAAAGGAATACGCCTTTCGAGGTGCCGCCACGCATTAGTGTACAAGGAATTTTTTTCATCTGTTTACCCGTCATATTTCACGCTGTAGCTGTGTTGGCTGCACTCAGCCCCCCAAGTCACATACTGATGTATGCTCCTCGGGATGCCTTCGTTTTGCCGCCTTGCTACAACGCGAACTATTTAGGGTAAACTGACTTAATATTATTAGGGTAAACTTAAGTCTGAATTAAGGTTGCTCCAATAAAGTTCACGTTATAGCGCCAAGACTGCAAATAACTCTGGAACAGCGAGAAATTAATAATTTTGTTGTTAATTAGGGCACAATCATGATTGTGCCCGTCGTGTCGGTTTATTGACGAAGAATTAAATTAATCCAGTACTAATTAAAATTTCCCACCAACCTAAACCGATCGTCATGTGAACAAATAAACTAATGAAGGCAACTAACCCGCCGATGATCCACCAAGAACGGATATCGTTATAACCTGCACCGAATACGATAGGTGCTGCTGCACCGCCATAGTGCGTTACGCTTCCGCCATAAGCATTCGAGAACAGTAAGCCCAGAGCGAGCAACATCGGAGGAGCCCCTGCAACCATACCTACAGTGGCAAATACCGGCACCATGGCTGCAACGTAGGCACCACCAGAGGCGAATAAATAGCGAATGGCAACACTGATGAACATGATGACAAAGAACGCCAGCATCGCTTGGTCACCGAAAGAAAGGTATTGGCTCATGGTATCTGCGAGCCACTTGAAGAAGCCTGCTTTTGTGAGTACGCCTGACATACTGATAATACCACCGTACCAAATCAGGGTATTCCAGCCGCCTTTATTCTTCAGTACGTCATCCCAAGTTACAACACCGAGGATCAGGGTTAATGCCATGACCGCAATCGCGACACTAGACGCACTAACACCGATAAGGTCAGAGAAAATCCAGCCGCACAGTGCAATAACAAAGACAATCCCCAGCAATTTTTCACGCATAGTCATTGGGCCTAAATCTTCAAGACCTTTAGCTGCGATCTCTTTGTTATTCACCTTTTTCAACTCAGGCGGATACAGTTTGTAGATCATTAACGGCGTCAAAATCAGCATGATTAAACCCGGTACAGAGGCGGCAAGTGCCCATCCGCCCCAACTTAAATGGATGCCCATAATGTCACTCATCATGGCAAGGGCGAGTGCATTCGGCGCCATTGCTGTCAAGAACATATAGCTGGTGGTTTTGGTCACCATATACACGTTGACGAGGAGGTAGTGACCTGCTTTACGTGGGCTTTTTTCTGGATCAGACCCTAAAGCAACGGCCACACTATTGATGATTGGAAAAACAATTCCCCCAGCACGTGCTGTATTCGATGGCGTCGCAGGAGCGATAATTAAATCAAGGATTGCGGTTACATAACCGAGGCCTAATGTTGTACCGCCTAATTTACCAATCAAAATATAAGAAAGACGTTTACCTAAACCGGTAATAACAAAGGCAGCACTCAGAGTAAATGCAGCAAATACAAGCCATGTCGTACC
This sequence comes from Providencia sp. PROV156, assembly GCF_028480905.1. Lineage (NCBI taxonomy): Bacteria > Pseudomonadati > Pseudomonadota > Gammaproteobacteria > Enterobacterales > Morganellaceae > Providencia > Providencia sp. PROV156. The sequence continues at coordinate 68,269 of NZ_JAMPPE010000006.1, forward strand.
GGATGCATATCCGCTTAAAACTTCGCTTGCTTTGACATCTTTAGTACCCGTTACCCCAATAATTACCGCACTTGCAGCAATCGTGGCTAATAAAATAACAGGCTCTGAATATGGTTTAAGTACCAGCCCAACAATAGCGGCAAGATAAAGACCGAATAGCAACCACGCAATATGTGGTAGACCCGCTGGTGTTGGTATTAAAGCAATAATAATTGGAATGGCTATTAAAATTAATAGCTTCCATATTTTTTCTTTTTGCATAAGCCAATTTCCTTGATTAAATCAATATTAAATTTATTTAATATTAAATTGAATGAACTTTAATATTAGGAATTTGTTAAAATGACGATATTTTAAATATGGCTGTATCTTGAGTGAATAAAATGATTTTAATTCTTCATTAGTAATTCACCCTAAGGTATATAATTTAGTTAAATAGTTAATTGGTTTTTATTTGGTTAAATTTTTTTATTTTTTAAATTATTCCTATTTTATTAGTATTAAAAAATTACTTAATGTTAAATAAAAGAATGATTGGGTAATCGTGCAAAGAACCAAGTTAGAATTAATAAGTCTGCACTTCCCCCTGGGCTCACATTTAGCTGAATACATTCATTATCAAAATGTTTAACTTTAACTAAGTCATCACAGGTATTGATACCAGCAATTAATAACTGTTCCGCGCGTTGTTTTACCCATGCTAAGCCGTTGACACCCCCACGGTTGACAATATTCGTATCGTCATTCAGGCTCATTAATAGAATCAAGGTATCAAGTAGGGCAATATCGGCTAGTTTGCCTTTAGCGAGTTGCTGTAAATAATAAGGAAGTGAATGTTTGATTACTAACGAGTAACCGCCTTCGGCTTCACCTCTTGCACCCGTTAGCCCATGGCTCTGGTATAAACGCTCGCCTGCGGTGGGTTTTTCGGTTTTTTGTTTAAGTTCATTGGTAATTCCCTTACACATACTAGCAACCAATAAGCTGACATTTTCCGGTGAGACACATTGTTGTTGTGCAATCAAACGGCCTATTGCGGTTAAGACTAAACCTAAGGAAAAAATACTGCCTTTATGGGTATTAACGCCTTTTGTTGCACGGAACATCGACCTTTCGCAATCCATTCCAATAGGGCGAATGTAAGGTAATAGTTGCGCTATAGGGCAATTTTTATATTGAGCGCCTGCCTGTAAAAATCGTGGAAAATGTGTCGCGATGGCATTGGCACTTAAATGAAAGTCAGTCAATGCCATATCTTTATGGGCACCGGTATTGTGTTTATCAACTAACCCGGGCTTAGGGGTTAAATTCACTTCGGCCAACATCGCTTGCCATGCTAATTGGCTGTAATAGCGAGTTAATTTTTCATTGATATGGCTGAGTTGTTTAATAGGTTGCATTTGCTAACTCCTCGATACGATCAAGTATCTCAACCAATGAATGTGTCCGTTGACGAGCACAAATTTTTGCTTCATTTTCACAAATTAAGCATCGTCTTGGTGGCAAATTTAATTGAGATCGCGAATATTGCTGTCCATTCGCATCAAACACATCAAAGTCCCATAACCGACCAACAGCAGACGATCCTTCTAGGTGAATTAACGCTTTTTTTATCTCGATAGCATCACCATCAACGGCGACCAAGCATTCCGGCCCCGTTTTGAATGCCCAAGATTGTTGTGATAAAAACACCCACTGCCCGCATGAAGCAATTTGTTCAAGCGCATTTAAGCCCTGATTAAACACATGTCTAACAAGAGAATTGTCTTTGACAGCTCCAGGAAAAACGACAGTAAATGAAATCAAGGTTACCTGATGGAGACCAATCCACGCTTGTTGGCGAGCCTGACGGGCATCACGGCTATCCAACAGTTCAGGTAAAGAAATTTCAAATTGCTCTTGAGTATCAGGCAGTGGGTAAAACATATTTACTCCTTCACTTGATGAACAACATCAATGATTGAACCATCACGATAGCGGACAACCGCAACAGCTTTATCTGTAAATTCAATTGGGTTAGGAGTACCGGTTAATAATTGTGCTCGTTCTCTTAACCAGCTCATTGAAACGGTTTTAATACCTTGGCTTTCAAGTTGCTGTTTTAATTCAGGGCGTGCAGGGTTAACCGTAATACCATGGTCAGTGACAAGAATATCGACACTGGAACCTGGTGTAACACAAGTGAGAACTTCATCCACTAACGTTGGAATACGTCCTCGGACAAGCGGAGCAACAATAATTGACAGTTTTGAGGCTACAGCAGTATCACTATGACCTCCAGATGCACCACGAATAACACCGTCAGACCCTGTTAACACATTGACATTAAAGCGTGTATCGATTTCTAACGCACTGAGTACGACGACATCAAGCATATCAACGGAAGCACCTTTCGAATCAAAACAGGCATATTGGTTAGCACTGATTTCAATATGATTCGGGTTGCGAGCAAGTGATTCAGCTGCCGCTTTATCAAAGCTTTGAACATCTAATAATTTGCGAATTAACCCTTTTTCATGTAAATCAACGATAGTTGAGGTAATACCGCCAAGTGCGAAACCAGCTTGAATGTTATGGCGTCTCATTTTATCTTCAAGGAAGCGAGTAACGGCCAAAGAGGCGCCACCAGTACCGGTTTGTAATGAGAAACCATCTTTGAAATAACCGGATTTTTCGATAACATCCGCTGCGGTACGCGCAATCAGAAGTTCACGAGGGTTCGATGTCATACGAGTTGCATCTGCCCCGATTTTATCCGCATCACCCACGCGTTTAACTTTGACGATATAATCGACTTCATCTTGTTTAATACTGGATGGGTTATGGGGGTAATCGAGTATCTCTTCCGTTAACATCACCACTTTTTTCGCAGTTTCAGCGTCAATTTTGGCATAACCTAAAGAGCCACAGCAGGCCGTTCCGGTATATCCGTTTGCATTACCGTATTCATCACATGATGGCACGCCAATAAATGCCACATCAATAACTAGTTCACCGCTATGAATTAGATTGGCTCTTCCACCATGTGAATGGATTTGTACGGGTTCTTCTAACTCACCACGTGAAATGGCTTCAGCGAGCGGGCCTCGGATACCAGAGGTATAAATTTTACGAATAACCCCATGACGAATATGTTCAACAAGTGGTGAATGGCAAGCACTTAATGAACTGGATGCAAGTGTTAAGTTGCGAAAGCCCATCTCTGCAATGACTTGCATCACCATATTGACCGTAAGGTCTCCACCACGAAAGGCGTGATGGAAAGAAATGGTCATACCGTCTTTAAGACCAGAACGGCGAATAGCGACTTGCAAGTCATCACACAATTTGCGATTTCTCGGCTTTTGTACCTGCTGTTGTACTTTACCAATATCTTTAAATTCACGTAGTACATCGTCAGTATTTGGTTGTAAGTAGGCTGATACGCGAGCCTGGCGCTGAGTATTATTTGTCATTTTTATTGCCTCACTCTTCCCGAATTCCTGATAATGCTGCTCGTGATAATACGAGGCGAGCTCTGTCAATAACTGGGCCATCGACCATTTTTCCGTTCAATGAAACTACGCCTTTACCTTCAAGGGCTGCGGCATCCGCGGCTTCAACAACACGCTGTGCATGGTCGACTTCTTTTTGAGTTGGTGCATATAAATTATGAAGTAACTCAATTTGTCTTGGGTTAATTAATGATTTGCCATCAAAGCCGAGCTGTTTAATGTGAGCGGCTTCGCGTAGGAAACCTTCTTCATTATTAGCATCAGAATAAACGGTATCAAACGCTTGAATACCTGCTGATCGAGCGGCTTGTAAAATGGCGCACCGAGCATAGAGGAGTTCTACGCCGTCTGGAGACCGCTCGGTGCGCAAATTGCGGACATAGTCCTCGGCACCTAATGCGATGCCTATAAGTCTTGGTGATGAATGAGCAATATTCACAGCTTGAGTGATGCCCATTGGTGATTCAATAGCGGCTAGCAAACCTGTGCTGCCTTCTTCGCGGCCACAGCTTTTTTCTATACGCAAGATTTCACTTTCAATATCAATAACATCTTGTGCCGTATCCGTTTTAGGAAGGCGGACGATATCCGCACCACCGCGAACAACGGCTTCAAGGTCAGCAACACCAAAAGCGGAATCTAATGCATTGACCCGTACAATGGTTTCAATATCTTGATAAAGTGGGTGCTGCAATGCATGGTAAACCAAGCGACGAGCCGTATCTTTTTCGCGCAAAGTGACGGAGTCCTCAAGGTCGAACATTAAAGCATCCGCTTTATAAATAAAGGAATTGCTCAACATAGCTGCATTGGAGCCGGGAACAAACAGCATACTTCTGCGTGTGCGTGATTTTTGTTCTGGAGTCATTACTTATCCTCCCAAGGCAGATAGTCGATATCACAAGCGCGAGCCAATAAGGCTTCTAAGCGGGCTTTGAGTACGCATTCTAGTGCTCCTTTATCATCTACAATGATTTGTGCCCCTTGAATATCATGTTGCTGGATAACTTCTTGTACGATTTTTGCGATAGCATCCCCAAACTGTTTTTCAACACTACTGGTAATTTGTATTGAGACCTCTTGAGTGTCTTCTAGTGGCTCTATGCGAACCATGACATCACTTGACTCAAGTGTGCCAGCTACTGCTGCATGCTTTATCTTCATATTTCACCTATGGCTAATTCAGAACTTTCGGTGTGGCTTTGAGCAGATGCGACTTGATTGGCGACCATCTCTTGTAAATATTGATAGGTTGCCTCAGGCACAATCGGCTTAATCGCCGCAAGATCTTTTTTAGCGAGCAATCGTCTAACTTGTGAGGCAGAAACAGCCGTTCCATTGATGATTGTTCGCGGAAATTCAATGAGTTCTATAGGTGGAAAATTCATAGCATCGGTTTTTAACCAAAAGCGCATGTCTTGGTTATATTGGTTGGTGACTTGGCAAAAAGGTTCCGAGCCTACGAATCGATGGGTTATCCCTAAAGCAGGGGCAATATATTGACGAAAAATCTTAATATCGATTTCGGTATAACAGTTATTAGCAACTGTTTTATCTTTAATAAAGTAACAAGGAAAAGTCGCTCGAGAAATAATATATTCCGAACCTTTATGAATAGTAAGATTTTCTATTCCTTTGGTTCCTGCTTCAATTAAATTTAATCTAACTTTATAAGGAAAACGTGATGTATCTTCTTTGACAACAAATAGATGTAGCCAATCACAGGCCTTCGCAGCTTGCTCTATTAAATAACGATGCCCAAGAGTGAAGGGGTTGGCATTCATAACGATTGAGCCAATTTTTTTTCCTTCCTTACGTTGTGCTTTTAAACTTTCGATATAACGTTTTAGATAACAGCAACTATTTTCCATCAATACCATAATATCAGGAACTGTGGCAATGGTATGAAAACCACATTGTTGGAATAAGCTTTCATTTTGAAATTTGGTATAAATAAATAAATGAGTTGTATTATTTTCGTAAGCAAGATTAACCAGTTCTGTTGCTAATTTTAATGCAAGGCCTTCACCTCGAGCATCATCGCTAATAGCAACGCATTTAATAACATTTTTTGCTAATCCTCCACACGCAATTAATTTTTCATTGCGAGAAATCGTAATGAAAACGTCAATACTTGAATCAAGTTCTAAATCGTTTTCCTTTAAAAACTGAGTTATTTCAGCAAGTTTCCTGTTCTCATGACGTTTTACTTGGTTAAACGTTATGTTTTCGAACATAATAGTATCCTGCATCTCATTTAGAGATGTTTTTAAAATGTTGCTAATGTTAAAGTTAATTAAATAAATTCTCTTAGGTTATTTTTATAAAAACAAATATAAATTTTTATTTAATTACCCTCTCTGATATTTATATTAAAGATACTGTATTTAATATATTTGACCTATTTCATGTTTCTCAAATGAGATTGTATTTGTTTAATGGTTTTAAAGTTTTTAATTATTGAATATGTTTTTTATTGCTTGGTTTTAATGTGTTTAATTATTAATATGTGTATTATATCTTTGGCTTGAATCCGATTTATCGGTTATCCTACCATTTTTGAGTTAACAAAATTTTTACTTTTCAGCCAGTAACGAGATATAACATGAAAAAAGAATATACGTTCTCCTCATTGAAAAAAGTAAATTCAGTTTCATTTTCAGTACGAGTATTTTTTCTGTTATTAATAGTTTCTGTTTTTTTAACTCTCGGGCTGGGTAAATATTTTACGGACACAGCTGAAAATCGATTGATTGCGAACATTCAATCGTTAGCAATGAGCCAAGCAAAGCTGATTGCTTCTATTGATGGTGTTGTTCAATCCGTAAAGTATAGAGATATTCCTGGGTTGAAGGTTATCGCTGACAAACTAAACCAAGATTCTAACTACGATTATGTTGTTATTGGTGATGAAAATTCGATTCGTTTGTATCACCCAAATAGTCAAAAAATTGGTTTTCAAATGCAGTGGAACAAACCAGGAGCCTTAGAGAAAGGGGAAAGCTATTTTATCAATGGCGAAGGTTCAATGGGGAATGCTGTTAGAGCAAAAACACCCATTTTTGATGAGCAAGGTAAAGTGATCGGTGTTGTTTCTATTGGCTATCTATCCAACAAAATAGAAACATCACTCAGTGAGTTATTCGTACAAACAGGAGCCACTTTTTTAGGGATACTGATTATATTGCTCTTCTTATCATGGGCATTTTCACGTTTAATTCAAAAACAAATGTTGGGTATGGAACCTGAGGAAATAACCCAATTAGTCTTAGTACAAAAAGGGATATTTGAAGCTGTTTTTGAAGGTGTTATCGCAGTGAATATACAAGGGCAGATTATTAATATTAACTCTAATGCCCGGAAAATGTTATCTCTAAGCAAGCCGCTAGGGCAGTTAACAGGGACTTTTGTGTCGGAGCATATCTCGCCAGCCGACTTTTTTATTACCGATATTGAAACGACTAAGCATGATGTGATTTGCGAATTTAATGGCCTAAACGTGATTGCAAATCGGGTGGCAATTCGTGATGGGGAACATCTTGTGGGGGCGGTCATTAGCTTTCGTAGCCAAAATGATATTGAATCGCTAAACTCTCAGTTGACTCAAGTTCGCCAATATATAGAAAGTTTACGTACGTTACGGCACGAGCACCTTAATTGGATGTCAACATTAAGCGGTTTATTGCAAATGAAAGAATATGACCAAGCGTTGGCACTAATTAAAGGGGAGTCAGAATCTCAGCAACAATTAATTGATACACTTCGTGGGCAGTTTTTTGATAAGCAAGTTGCTGGTTTATTATTTGGTAAACACCACCGAGCCAAAGAACTAGGCTTACAATTAAAATTTACTGCGGGTAGTCAGTTACATGAATTACCTGATTCATTAAATAGTACTGAATTTTGTGCCATTTTGGGTAATCTACTCGATAATGCGTTTGAAGCAAGTTTGAAAAATAATCAGGGTAATAAGCAAGTTGAGTTATACCTTTCAGATGAAGGAAAGGAGATTGTCATTGAAGTCGCTGATCAGGGATGTGGTTTCCCGTCAGAAATTCAAGACAAATGGTTTGAGCGTGGTGTCACAACGAAAACAGATATAGCAGATAGCCATGGTATCGGGTTATATCTCGTTGCATCTTATGTTAAACGCTGTAATGGTGCAGTGATTATTGAAGAAAATCAACCGCATGGTACAGTATTTTCAATTTTTATTCCGAAAGTGAAGATATAAAATGATCAAGATAAAAATCCTCATAGTGGAAGATGAGTTGCTGCTTGCCGAAATGCACAGCGAATATATAAAAGCCTATCCTGCATGTGACAAAGTTTGGCTTGCAGGTAATCTTGCGGAAGCGAGAAAAATGATTGAATACATGAAGCCAGATCTTATCTTGTTAGACAACTATTTACCTGATGGAAAAGGTATTGACCTAGTTCATGAGTTAATACAAGAAAGAAATAATGCAGACATTGTATTTACGACGGCCGCAAGTGATATGGACACAGTCTCTGAAGCCATTCGTTTAGGCGTTTTTGACTATTTAGTGAAGCCAATTGCTTATGAACGTTTAGGCCAAACATTGGATAGGTATATTCAACGTAAATCTGTTGTACAGGAAAATAGCAAAACCAATCAAAGTAAAATTGACGATATGTTTAATACTTATGCGAGAGGGGAATCAAAGGAAGAACTTCCAACAGGTATTGATATCATTACACTTGAAAAAATACTCGCGTTGTTTACTGAACCTGATGTGCAATATACGGCAGAAAGTATTGCTGAAACCATCAAACTTAGTCGTACTACAGCAAGACGTTATTTGGAGTATTGTTTAGCGAAAGATAAAATTGAAGCTGAAATTGAGTATGGCAAAGTTGGCCGACCGCAACGGATTTACCGTGCCAAGTTGTGAGTGTTTGAATTAATAGTATATATCGATAGAAGCTCTGCATTGGTTATAAACAATGCAGATTTTCTTTGTCTTACTCATATCAGTGGTACAACAGTAAGTTGGAAAAATAGAGTTTATTGCTGCTGGTTTTTTAAAATTAACACTTTCTTTTCAGCCCGCTCATGGCCTTTAGCGGCTGCGAGTTGATACCAGCGTAGGGCTTTTTTATCATCGGCCTCAACACCCATACCATATTGGTAGCAAGCTCCTGCTGCATATTGCGCATCGGCACTATTTTGCTGAGCGGCTTTGATAAACCAGTGACAGGCTTTTGCTTGGTCGGCTTTGATACCATCACCGCGCGCATAGATAAGCGCGATATTAAATTGAGCTGAAGCTTCACCTTGTTCAGCTGCTAGGGTTAGCCACTTTATAGCTGATTGGATATCTTTTTTGGTACCTTGTCCAGTTAAGAACAACATACCTAAGCTGTTTTGGGCGGGGGAAAAGCCCAATTCTGCGGCACGGGTAAAATATTGAAACGCGAGAGGGTAGTTTACCTTATCATACATACCTACTGCTGCTTGGTAGCCTAATAAATACAGAGCTTGTGGATGGTTTTCTTCAGCAAGAGCAAGATATATTTTTTGGGCTTTTTGAGGGTCTTTTGTGATAGCTTTTCCCTCTTCATACCAATAGGCGAGGGTGAGCATCGCAGGTTGAAAATGTTGTTCAGCCGCTTTTTTTAGCCACCGTTCAGCTTTTTCTGGGTTTTTCTCTAATAAATCATTGATGCCATATAAGGTATATTCGGCCATATTCATCTGGCCAATAGGGTCACCACTTTCGGCTGCTATTTTCATCCAATGCAGCATTTGTTTTTCATCTAGCTCTACCCCAGTTCCTTGCTGGTACATCAGGCCAAGGTTAATTTGTGCTTTTGTAAAACCTTGATTGGCAGAAAGAAGGTACCAGTGTAAAGCTTGGTCAAACTGTTGATGAGACTGATAAAACATTCCTAAGTTAAATTGAGCTTCGGCTTGGCCTTGTTCCGCAAGTGCAATTAGTGTTTTTTCATTTATTAGTGGCGTTGTTTCTTCTGCAAAAGCAGGGGGGCAAAATACGTTAATAAAGATAAAACACAATAAAAATATTTTTTTCACATGACATCCTTTGGACTAAGCTCTTAATGGCTAAGTTATCTTGTTAGATAAGTTCCTGCAATGATATGAAAAACATTTTATATTAATTCTAATAAATCAAATGGTTAATTGTTGCTATTAGCACATTAGGCAAAGAATAGATAAAAATTTTAAAAAAAAGATGAACTTTTTTCCTTCTTAGCCAGTCTTATTAGTATCTATATACTGTTTGCTTGCGTAAACATTCATATATTTACCCTCATCATTCATTTCTTTACACGAAGTAATGTAATAATGCACCTACGTAGTGATAGTTTGAATTTAGCAAAAGATCCTTGAGTAGAATGCATTATGCCCAGTTTGTTACTGGGCTTTTTTTTATCCAAAATTCCAGTTTGAATGTCTATTCAGCTGCTATTCTCTAAATCCTTTCTTATCATAAAAGAAAAAAGTGCTCATTTGTTATGGATATTTTTAGTTTCCCATAACGCTTACAGCAATAAATCATAGGGTTATAAATAGGGCGTTATAGTTTCACTATAGAACAATATTCTTAACATTTAATAAACAAATGACTAATTAGTAATCGATAATAATTTGGCAATTTTGTAAAAAATTGAAGTAAATCACGATTAAATTCAATTGATGTAGCAATTAATACTAGCTAATTCTTTAATTTTGGTGCATAAATAACGTATATGGCTTAATTGATTATTGGGTTCTTGGCGGGTTATCTGCCAGTTAATGTTGAATAAATAATCAAATATGCTTTAACTCATTGAATTTATGTTTGAGATCCATAAACAAGTCTACACACAGTTTTGTTTGTTTTGAGGTCAGGGAATGATACTCCTCCTACCAAAAGTGAATCTTTTCAACTTTGAATTCTTGAGATCATAACAATGCGAGAGCGCATAGAGCGTTCCGTGGTTTTTTTGCATATGTACAGGTTGTACTAGAGGTAACTTGTGTCCACAACAAATAACAAAGAGGAAGTTAGTCTTAACGCGTTTAAGCAACCTCGCTCATTCTATCTTATTTTTTCTATCGAGCTCTGGGAACGTTTTGGTTACTACGGTCTTCAAGGGATCCTTCCAATATATCTAAGCCAAGTGCTGGGTATGTCAGAAACAGAATCAATTACACTTTTCTCAGCGTTTGCAGCATTAGTTTATGGCTTTGTTGCAGTTGGCGGTTGGTTAGGGGATAAAGTTCTTGGAACAAAACGTGTCATTGTCCTTGGAACAATCACTCTGATTGCAGGGTATGCATTTGTTGCTTTCTCAGGGCATGATGTATCGATGGTCTATGTTGGTTTAGCAACCATTGCAGTTGGTAATGGTTTATTTAAAGCGAATCCATCATCACTCTTATCGACCTGCTATGAAAAAGATGACCCACGGTTAGACGGCGCATTTACCATGTATTATATGTCCGTTAATATTGGTTCATTCTTCTCAATGATTGCAACGCCATGGTTAGCAAAACATTATGGTTGGGATGTCGCGTTCTCTCTTAGTGTTGTGGGCCTGATGATCACATTGATTAACTTCTATATGTGTAAAAAATGGGTTTCTCAACATGGCTCAAAACCTGACTTTGCTCCTGTTGTTCTTTCAAGATTAGTTGCTACAGTAGCAGGGGTTATTGCATTAATCGCGATTTCTACATGGCTATTGCATAACCTCGGTATCGCTCGTACAGCATTAGCGATTATTTCTTTGGGTATTCTAGTTATCTTTATCAAAGAAACATTAGCACTGAAAGGTACGGCTCGCCGTCGAATGATTGTTGCATTAATTTTAATGCTTGAAGCGATAGTATTCTTCGTTCTTTATAGTCAAATGCCGACATCATTAAACTTTTTTGCATTACATAACGTAGAACATGAAGTTTTTGGTTTTTCTATTGAACCCGCACAATACCAAGCTCTGAATCCATTATGGATCATGATTGGAAGCCCAATTTTAGCCGCGATTTATAATAAAATGGGCGATAACTTACCAATGCCACATAAATTCGCGATTGGTATGTTGTTATGTTCTGCTGCATTCTTAGTTTTGCCATTAGGTGCAAAATTTGCAAATGAAGCGGGGATTGTTTCTGTTGAATGGCTGGTTATTTGTTACGGTTTCCAAAGTATTGGTGAGCTGATGATCTCAGGCCTTGGTCTTGCTATGGTAGCTCAGTTAGTTCCACAGCGTTTAATGGGCTTTATTATGGGCGCATGGTTCTTAACAAACTCAGCGGCCGCATTTATTGCAGGGTACGTTGCTTCAATGGCAGCAGCACCAGAAGGTGAACTTACCAGCAAAGTCGAATCTTTGGCTGTGTACAGTGACGTATTCTTGAAAATTGGTTTAGTGACTGGTGTGATTGCAATTTTGATGGTTTTAACCGCTCCGATGTTAAATCGTATGACTCTTGAGCGTTAATTTTCATCTTAAATCGCAGTAATCAAAAGGGCTAAAAAGCCCTTTTGATATATGTGACATGCGGTAATAGACGTATTAATTAAAATAGCGATTATTAATCAGTTTTAGCGAGCGGTCACTACCATTAACCAAAATGGTATTTGAAATACGGCTGTACGCATCTATTGATACACCATCCATCAAGATGGTTGGTGTGATAGCTGTGGCGGCAAATATGACATCAGAAGTACTCACCATCTGGTCTAAAGATAGCACTTCACCAATTTCTAACCCCATTTGTTGACAGCGCAATATTTCTTGTGCCGCGAGTTGTTTATTTTCTTCGTTATCTCCTTTGGCTTTATCTCGCGAAATTAGTCTTGCTTGCATATCACCGCCTAAAGCACGAGCGATAGCTGCACTGATAATGCCTTCAGGAGCGCCGCCAGTTCCATACATCATATCAATGGGATGTTCAGGAAGGATAGTAAGTAATGAGGCGAGGACATCACCATCAGGGATGGTAATCACATTAGCACCAAAACTACGGATAGTTTTAATAATATGTTGATGGCGAGGTTTATCAAGCACTGCGATTGAAAGATTTGAAATGGGTTTATTAAGTGCAGAAGAAAGGAATTCTAAATTTTTTTCTAGGGGATTTGCCAGATGAACGGCCCCTTTAGCGGCAGCCCCAACAACAAGTTTTTCCATATACATATCAGGTGCTTGAAGTAGTGTTCCTGTTGGAGCCGCGGCAAGTACGGCAATGGCATTTTTTTCATTACACGCTACCATACGTGTTCCATCGATAGGATCTACCGCAATATCTAAGCCAATAGAACCTGATTTTTTGCCAACTTGTTCGCCAATATATAACATGGGAGCGTCGTCGATTTCACCTTCACCAATGACAATTTTACCGTGAAAATCAATTTCATTTAGGCGATTTCTCATCGCTTCTACAGCGGCTTTATCTGCGGCATTTTTATCTTGTTTTCCCACCCAATCGAAGGCAGCCACTGCTGCAACCTCGGTAACGGAAGCGATAGCAGAAGCTAACTCATCACTAATTTTCATTTTTTGTTCATATCCCAGATGTATAAAAGAAAAGTACTTATCACTATGATACGTTTTTTGTGATCTGTCTGGCAAATAATGGGTGATTAAATCATCAGAGAATTTGGTGCCATAATGAAATAGTCGCCTAAATATAGGCAACTATTTATTTGATAATTAAAGCATTTCGACGATAGTGATACCACCGATAATCGAAATTAATGCGGCTAATGTACTTAATAACACGGTTCCTGCTGAGGTTTCAGTATAGGCTTGGTTGCTAATAGCCAATGCGGGAACTGCGGTCGCCGTGGGTAGTACACCAATGATAAACGCGGCTTTAAGTAAATCATCTTGTAAACCTAAGGCGAGTCCAGTGCCTAAAATGAGTGCGGCTTGAACAAAATTTTTAATAAAGACGTTAAATATAATTTCCTTACTAATTGTAAGTTTGATCCCTGAAAGGAGCAGACCAAGGAAGAATAGAGCGACTCCGCCCGCGGTTTTGCCCAATTCGTTTACCGAGTTTTGTAATATTTCAGGTAATTTAACACCTAAAATAGCTAGTATTGCGCCTAGAATAGGGAGAAAAACTAAGGGTTGAGCAATGGCTTTACCAACTGATTTTAAGATACTGTTACCTTGCTGTGATCCGCTGATCATTAATAGAGTAAATGGGATAATAATAACGGTATAAATCAGGTTACCTAATACCATAGCTATCAAGCCTGATGACCCGACAGTTGCAAGTAATACAGGTGGCCCACAGTAGGCCATATCAGGAAAAGACACCGATAATGCTTGCATAGCCGCATCTTTTTTAGTGTGGCGAAAAATAAACTTACCAAAAATAAAACCAATCACATACGTTGCAATTAGTCCTACGGCTAGCGCTAATAAATATTCAATATTGAGTAATACTGAAGGCGGTGCTTGTGCGGCTGCAAGAAATAATGCAAACGGTAATGCTATTTTAACCACAAAGTCAGCAAAGGCTTGGGAATACTCTCGTTTGATAAACCCATATTTACCCGATAGCCAACCAACGGCTAATCCAAGAACTATGGGCCCTAAAGCGGCAAGTATAATGTGAATTAGCATTAAAAACTCTCCTGATATTTTTCGGTAGGTTTTGCTTTATAAAAGTCAGTAAAATGACAGTTAATATTTTCCCTTGTGGTTACTTTTATTTAAATTAAAGAACATATGTTTTTAGCAATGTTTAATAAAGAAACTAATTAATGTAATTTTAAATAACTATAATCATTTAAGAATAGTAATTATTAGATTAATATATTGATGTTAAAGGTGTTGTATACATAACATAATAAAAATAATAGTACTAATAAAATTTTATTAGTACTATTATGATCATCAAAAACAGAGCATCAAAAAATATAGGCGCTTAATCAATTGTTTGTTTTTTTATGAACGAAATAGTCATTAAACGATGATTAAGGGTTTTCTTAGTTACTAAAATGACTAATGAGAGTATTAATAAATCATCAAAGAAAGGTATTGTTTCTTTTACCAGGAGTATACCTAAAGCAGGATGTAATGAATTATTTTGTAACAGTTTATTACATTTGGTTGGCAAGGAGATCAATGCTATCTACACTAGCAGTAATCACAGCCTTTATTTTCCAGATTCTAAATTGTGAATTTTTTTATGAGGAAACCTATTTGTGGACACTTGGATACTAATAGGACTTGTATTCGTTTTCCTGCTAGTGCTAGCTCCGATACTTGCTATCATTGCCATCAATCGAACAGGTCGGATGCAGTACCAAATTTCGCTGTTAAATCAGAAGGTTTCTTCATTAGAAGCCCAGCTTTTAAACGCTAAATACACGCCAAGTATATCTGTCGATAGTGTGACGTCTTCCCAATCAGGTTTAGATGAAATACAAAATACGCACATAGAGCAAGAGGGGAGCGAATCTCTTTCGGGTGTTGATGCTAAACAAGACAAACAGCAAGAAATTTCCTCAATGAGCCATGTGACTTGTCTGCCAGTTGAAAAAGAGCATGATTTATCGGATACAGAAAACTCGCCTCTCATGAGGGAACAAACTACCCATGAAAATTCCCTTAATCATCCTTTAAGTAATGAAAGTATCAATCCGAATAGGTTTGATAACACGCAAGCACAGCGAGTAGACGCAAATCGGTTTAATCAAAATAAACCTGAGACAAAGCAAAATACTGCCAGTGACGATAAATCAATATTCAATCATTTCTTTAGTTGGTTAATGAAAGGAAACCCGGTTGCTAAAATTGGTATCCTACTGTTATTCCTAGGTGTCGCATATTTGCTGAATTACAGTGTGCAAAATGAAATTATTTCACCTCAAATGCGTTTAATCTTCAGCGCAGTAGGGTGCTTAGCTTTATTAGGTACTGGCTGGTGGCTACGGAATAAAAAGGCATTATTTGGGTTGATTTTACAAGGGGGGGCAATTGGTTGCTTGTATATCACTATTTTTGCTGCCTTTAAACTGTATACGATGGTGCCTTATGGGATGGCATTTGCCTTTATGTTACTTATTTGCGCGGCAAGTATTGCTTTGGCATTATTGCAACGCACAATTAGTTTAGCTGTTCTTGCATCGATAGGTGGGTATTTAGCACCTATATTGCTTTCGACTGGCGGTGGAAGCCATGTTGTTTTATTTTCTTATTATTTGATGTTATCAATTGGTATCTTAGTTATTAGTGTGTGGCAAGCTTGGCGACCTTTAAATTTAGTTGGTATGGTGATGACTTATGGTGTTGCCATTTTATGGGGGTTAGATAATTACCAGTCAGACTATTATTTATCTTGCCAACTTTTTATTATCGCTAATTTAGTGGTATTTAATGCCTTAACACAGCTATTCTCACTACGCTTTGAACACAGTAAGCAATTGGTTGTTGATAATACACTTCTATTTGTCCCTCCTTTTATCAGTATTGCACTTCAATTCTTTATTTCAGAAGGGGAAGGTTTACTGCCAGCCTTTATTTCACTGATAGTAGGTTTGTTATATCTGATTACTGGTTTACAAGTGCATAAACGCTATAAATCCGCTGGCAAGAATATGGCGTTAGCAAATATTATTATCGGTGCTGGGTTTATCACTTTAGCTATTCCATTAGCGCTAACATTTGAGTGGACCTCGATTATTTGGTCATTAGAAGGGTTGTTAATCCTCTGGTTCGGTTTACAGCAAAACCAGAAAAAAATGGCGGCTATCGGCTCGTTATTAATTGTTATTAGCGCAATCACTTTGTTAAGTGATTATCCTTATTTATATTGGAGCCGTAGTAGTACTTATATGGTTCCAGTGCTATTAATAGCCTGCTTTATGGCTGGTGGGCTTTTCCATATTCGTCGTAAAGAAGACAGTAACTTTACTTTATTTAGTTATGGTTTCTTAATTATTGGTTTGGTGACTTGGTTGTGCTGGTTACCGTTATTTACTGATATTTTATCATGGAGCCGTGAGTCTGAAGGCTTTATTATTCTAGTCTTGGTTGTTATTTCAGTTTGGTTCTGGCGTTTATATGCTATCTATATTAATTGGGTACCTTTGCTACTTTGCCAGTCTATTCTATGGATTGCAGGTTATTATTATCTTGGTTTAGATTTCTTAAACGACCAAAACCCAATGGGGCGTGGTGAAGGTTCTCTCATATGGCCAGTTGTTTTAGGTAGTTCTATTTTATTTGTTATTCATGCATATAAGCTTCGTGATCGTTGGATGCAAAGAATACTCCATAGCGCCAATTTATGGCTAATTCTTGCGTTTATTGCTACCCAAGTGAATTGGTTCGTCTCCATTTTACCTTGGGGCATGCACGAAATGGGATATTTTATTTATGTCATGGCCATAACGCTAACTGTTATTGTTCTCTATTGGCTACAACAAAATAGAATGCCGCCGATGAAACGTAATGGACTGATTTATTGGTATTCGATGACTCCTGTTGCTATCGGGCTAATTATATTGTCCGGCTATGCTAATTTAGAAGATGGTAAATTGACATTTTGGAATTATATACCGCTAATCAATCCATTAGATGAAGCTGGGTTATTTAGTATCGCTACGTTAGTTTTAATACGTAAAGGGCTTTCTCAAAAAATACGTAAAGTAACAGCGGTTAACTTTTGGGTTTTACGTAGTTTGTTAGTAGTCACAATTGCACTTTCTGCTTATTGGTTTAACGGTATTTTAATTCGTGCAATAGCAGATTTTGCTGAGCTAAATTGGAACTATGACACACTTTATGATTCACGCTTAGTGCAAACTGTACTTTCTATCAGTTGGGCACTGGCTGCCTTAGTCTGTATTATTATTGCCTCTATTAAGAAAAATCGAATTTGGTGGTTTATGGGAGCTGGTATTTTTGCTTGTGTTATTGCCAAGTTATTCTTAATTGATATATACGGGCAAGGTGGTATTTCTCGTGCAATTTCTTTTATTGGTGTTGCATTATTAATTTTAATTGTTGGGTATTTTTCGCCATTACCACCAAAAGATACAAAAGGGAAAGTTGAAAAGGAGATACAACCATGAGTTTAATTAAAAATATAGGACTAGTAAGGCTCATTGCAGCCTTCTCATTGTCATTATTGTTTTCAAGTCATTTGAATGCAGAGGCAGTAGAAGAGGTTACTCCTTATAGTTTTTATCAAGGCTCAGAAATAAATGTGCTTGATTCATCGGCTCCTTTTTACTGGTTAGAGCTTCCCGTAAATGCGTATATGAACTCAGCGTACCCCAAAACGTTGCAAGATGTTCGAGTCTTTAATGGTACTGGTAATGAAATACCTTCAGTATTATTTTCTGATACGGAAAAATCCGTTTCAAATGAAAAGATCATTTTTACACCACAGCGTTTGGTCACTCAGGTTGATAGCGTTAACTCCCATGATGATGTGCGTAGAGAAAAGCAACATCTATTAGTAGAATCTATCCCTGGCAAAGTGAATAGAATTGAGTTGCCTAGTATGCAAGTTAAAGACAACGTGGCTTATCAGGCTTATTTATTAACGAAAAATCAAAGTCAAACTAAAGATACGCCAATTAAAAACCTAGTATTAGACTGGGCTAAAAGCGAGAAAGAATGGCAGGCAAAGGTATTTATTTTTGCCAGTGACGACAAAGAAAATTGGCTAAATATAGCCACTAATCAGCCGATTATGAATTTGAAGTTAAATTCAGAAACTATTGCAAGCAATAATATTGAGTTATTAAATGGCAACTCAAAGGCATTGAATGCACCTTATCTTATGGCTGTAATAGTAAGTGGTCCAGATATTGTTATACCTGACTTATTAAAGGTCAATGCGACCTCTAGCGTGCTTAATTCAACTTATCGTCAAGAACTATTTCATTTTGAGATGACGAATGATGGTGTTTCAAAAGATCATATAATCTATCAATTACCAAGAGCACAGCCACTGAGTGAATTACAAATACAATTGCAACAATCAAACCGTGTGATCCCACTAAAAATAGAGTATTCATCTGATAGAGGTGAAAGCTGGAAATTACTCACTAACATTGTTGCATATAATCAAACAATAGATGGTGATTTAATTAGCAATCCGAGCACAGCGCTCTATGGTGAAATGGTAGGGAAAGTAAGAATCTCAGCTCTCAAAGGGAGTTGGGAGGATCAGCCACCAAGGCTAACGGGAAAACGAGATGCTTATAACCTTATTTTTAATTTGCAAGGTCCCGCTCCGTATTTACTTGTTTGGGGGAATAAACAAGCTAGTTTTGATGAATTGACCACAAGCCAGCTTGTAGGGAAACCAGATAGCGTTGATGAGTTAATGACAAATTATCCTCAGCTATTTCTTGATAATACAATCATTGAGTTGGGTGGTGTAGATAGGCTAACTATAACGGAAGTGGTTGACGGTAGTTTTAACTGGCTGACGATTACCTTATGGGTATTGTTATTTGTTGGAATATTAGTACTAATTTATTTCTGCTGGTATTTGTTAAGAGAAGTCAATTCTACAGATAAGGCGAATCATGAAGAATTATAACTAGATATTGGTATTAACCAAATAGGGAATAGTACCCTATTTGGTTTCGATTTACGTCATTGACAGTTCTGACGTCTCTTTACTTAATCATGAGAACACTTACTTATAGCCTGTTTTTTCTGACAGGGATTTGCGCTAAAACAGTCATAACGGAATAGGAGATAATGATGAAAAAAACATTACTAGCTCGTATATTTATTATGATCGTTATTTTGACTGGCTTTTCAATAGCAGCCCAAGCTGCGAATAATACAGTATTAACAGAAATTATAGCGCACAATAAAGTAGCGTATGAGTATGTGTTACAAAATACAGACCAAAATGAAACAGATATAGAGTTTGAACGGGAAGCGAAAGAACTTGATAGTTCTCAGTTGCGTAATATTGTTAACGATAAACGTTTTACTGGCCGACAATTCAGAATACAGGAAAAGTAAGTCATATCTGAATTTTTTGCTGTAAACATGCGTATATTGAGTAATAAATCTACGACCTACATAAAGGAAATTCTATGCATCAAGGCCAATGTTTGTGTGGTTCTGTAAAAATCACAACAGCAAAAGATATTAGTCATGTCAGTGTATGCCATTGTGGAATGTGTCAAAAATGGAATGGTGGCCCAGGCTTTAGTGTTGATTGTGGTAACGATTTAATGGTAGAGGGGCAAGAGTCTGTGTCAATTTTTGCATCATCTCAATGGGGAGAACGTGCATTTTGTAAGAATTGTGGTTCACACCTTTTTTATCATTTACTCACACCTTCAACATATTATGCATCAGCAGCTTTATTTAAAGAGAGTAAAGATGCGCAAATGAGTATGCAAATTTACATAGATAGTAAGCCCAAATATTATAACTTTGTTGAAAGAACACCCATGTTGACAGAGAAAGATATTATGGAAATGATGTCCCCATCATCGGATTAAACTCTGTGGCTATAGATTTAATAGTAAGTAATAAGGAATGCAGTGGCAGTCGATCAGACTATATTTTTTGATTCTATTCGTTAAATTGACCTCTTATTTGTCATGCGGTCGACTTAAATTTGTTTTACAATTAAGGTAATGACTAGGTTTAGAAGTTGTTCAGAGGAATAACAAATGAATAGTATGAAAGGAATGCGTCATGCGAGTAATATCGCGTGGGTACTACAATGGATATTAAATATTGGCTTGATCTCACTCGCTGCCGTACTTGTATTCTTTTTAGCTAAAGAAACGGTGACAATGGCCTCATTAATGTTTGGTAGCTCAAAAGGGGCGACGGCCTATGAGTTGTTAGAAGGCATTGTCATTTATTTTTTATACTTTGAGTTTATTGCCTTGATAATAAAATATTTTATGTCGGGCTATCATTTCCCGTTAAGGTATTTTATCTATATTGGTATTACTGCGATTATTCGTTTAATTATCGTTGATCATAGTGACCCTATGACAACTTTGTTGCATGCAGGGGCGATTTTGGTACTAGTCGTTGCACTTTATATTGCAAATACTGAAAAATTAAAGCGTGAATAACATACATTAGTGTAATTTACTTGCATACAAAAAAAGTGTAATTATTATTCCTTTTTTTGTATGCGCAGACTCGAAGTCAAATACTTAAGTGATATACCCTGCATTTAAATCTATAAGTTAATAAAATTTAAGATATGTAATTTTTGGTAATTAAAATTAATATAAATAATTCTAATATTTTATTTTGTAACTGGTTTATCCTGTAAAAACTAATCACAAAAATATTTTACTTTTATATATAGGTTATTTACTGTTATAAAGTTTCTATTCTAATAACATAAGTAGCTTGTAAATATGACAACAAAAACACTTCCCAAGAAAAAAGGGTTCTTAAACCGTGTCGAGCGCATCGGTAATGTTATGCCTGATGTGACTATGCTGTTTGTGTACGCCCTGATTATATGTTGGTTTTTATCTTATCTGCTTTCTTTCGTAGATTTTAGTTATTACCATCCTATTTCAAAAGAAAAAATTGCTATAGTTAATATGTTTCAGTATGAGGAAATCATATTATTTATCACTGCGGCAGTTAAAAACTTCATTAATTTCCCTCCTCTTGGTATCACGATAGTGGCAACATTAGGTATTGGTATTGCTGAAAGCAGTGGTTTCATTAATACCGCATTGAAAAAAATGTTGTCGTTTATTTCACCAAGAATGTTAACGCCTACAGTGGTGTTTGTGGGGATTGTTTCTCATATTGCTTCAGATTCTGCCTATGTCATTTTAATGCCAGTTGCAGCAATGATGTTTTATGCGAGTGGTCGTCATCCATTAGCTGGGATTGCTGCTGCATTTGCAGGCTTAGCGGGGGGATTTACTGCAAGCTATACGCCATCAATTATTGACCCAATAATGCAAAGTTTTACGCAAGATGCTGCACAAATGCTAGCGCCGGGTTATAGCGTAAATGTTTTATGTAACTATTTCTTTAGTTTGGGTGGTACATTCGGGGTTATTTTTACCTGTTGGTTTATCACTGAGAAGATTGTTGAACCATGGCTAAATAAAAACTGCCCAATCAGTTCAAACGAAGTTGATACTGATTCTGAAAAAAATTTAGGTAAAATTACTGCTGCTGAGAATCGTGCTTTTCGTATTTCTGGTTTAGTACTAATTGCTTTAGGTATCGGATTATTTGCACTATTATGGCCAGAGAACTCTCCATTACGTGGGCCTGATGGTAGCTTAACTAGCCCTAAAGCACCTATCATGCAAATTGTTGTGCCTTTATTATTTATTTTCTTTGCTTTGCCAGGCATTGTTTATGGTTATATGACGAAATCTTTTACATCAACAAAAGATGTTGTCAAGGCAATGGAAAATATTACTAAGTCACTTATCCCATTTATTGTTTTTGCTTTTTTTGCTGCCCAATTTTTATATTCATTCCAACATTCTAATTTAGGCACATTATTAGCGCTTTCAGGGGCAGAGTTATTACGTACACTTGATATGCCATCTGGAATGACCGTTTTTGGCGTTATTCTATTAACGGCTATCTTAAATATTATGATTACTTCTGCGACATCAAAATGGGCAATTATGGCGCCAGTATTAGTGCCTATGCTAATGGCAGTCGGAATTTCACCTGAATTAACACAAGCGGCATTTCGTGTCAGCGACTCTGCAATGAATGTGAGCACACCGATGTTTCCGTTTTATCCGTTAATCCTGATGTATTGCCAGAAATACTATAAAAATGCAGGAATAGGAACATTGTGCTCAATGATGATCCCATTCACCGTTGGGCTATTAATTATTTTAACTTCAACATTATATTTATTCTGGGCTTTTGATATCCCAATTGGTTTCGACAGTGGTTACACATGGCATCCTGCACCATAAGTAGGGCCAATACCCTACCTATTAAATAGGTAGGGTAAATATAGTTAATGCAAGGAATATAAAATGAACGAATTAGGTAAGCAATTAGAGCAGCGTTTTTACCGCTATCTCGCTATTGAAAGCCAAAGTGACGCAGCAAGCACGGTTGTTCCAAGCACAGAAGGGCAACGTGAGCTGGCAAAATTATTAGCGCAAGAGCTTGAAAGTTATGATTTGAAAGATGTTTATATCGATGACCATGCCATCTTATATGCAATGCGCCCAGGCAATAAGCCTTCAGCGCCAAAAATAGGTTTTGTGACTCATTTAGATACTGTTGATGTTGGGTTATCTCCCATCGTTAAGCCTCAAACCTTAAGATATGAAGGCAAAGATTTATGTTTAAATGAAAAAGAAAATATTTGGTTTAAATCAGATGAGCACCCTGAAGCTGCACCTTATATCGGTGAAGAGATTATTTTTAGTGATGGAACTAGCGTACTTGGCGCAGATAATAAAGCCGCTGTAACGGTTGTCATGGAATTAATGAATAAGCTGCAATATGCCGATTTTGATTGTGGGGATATCTACGTTGCGTTTGTACCTGACGAAGAAATTGGCCTACGCGGTTCTAAAATTATGGATTTATCCCGTTTTAACGTTGATTTTGCTTATACCATTGACTGTTGTGCTCTTGGTGAGGTTGTGTACGAAACGTTTAATGCTGCTTCTATTGAAGTTTCAATTAAAGGTATTACCGCACATCCTATGTCAGCTAAGAATGTATTATTGAATCCTATTCGTGTAGCTCATGATTTTATTGGTTGCTTTGATCGTTTTGATACCCCAGAACATACAGAGCATCGCGAAGGCTACTTTTATGTGACAGATTTAATAGCAAACCCTGATAATGCTAAAATTAAAATGGCGATCCGTGATTTTGACCGTCATAGTTTTTCAGCTCGAAAGCACTTTATAAAACAAGCGATTGAATTAATAAAAGCGCGTCATCCGCGTGCAAAAATTGAGTGCAACATTGTAGATGTGTATAGCAATATTAGCGACTCATTAGGAGATGACCGTACAGCGATTGATTTAATTTTTGATGCATTGAAAATTCAAGAGGTTGAACCTAAGGTGATCCCAATGCGCGGTGGTACGGATGGCTCTGCTTTATCAGCAAGAGGTATCTTAACCCCAAATTATTTTACTGGTGCACTTAATTTCCACTCATGTTTTGAGTTTTTACCAATCAGCTCTTTTGAGAAAAGCTACTTAGTATCAGAAACCATTTGTCGTTTAGTTGGAAAAAAATAACATATCATTTTATTCTTAATATAAAGGCCACTCAATAAGGTGGCCTTTAATTATTAATGCCCATAATTCATTCATGTAAATTATAATTTAGTTATTTTTAATAAAACAAAAATAAATAAAAAATTGTATATGACTTTTTTATTTATTCATTTATTATTTTTCACTATTAGGTTTAAAATCCAATAGGGGTATTAATTGATTAATATTATAATAATTGACGACAGTAATATTGTAATTCGTGGTTTTGAGGCTATTTTTTCACGTCAAATACGTTATAAAATTGTTGCTTCTTTTTCATCACTAGAACACGTGATTACATGGAATAGATGCCAAAAAGCAAATATGATTTTAATCAGTAGTGATAGTTTTCGTTATGATTCACTAAAAACAATCCAGACATTGCGTCGAACTCAACCAGATGTTGGGATCATTATTTACAATGTAAGAAATAACCCTGCATTTTTTTTAAAAGCATTAGATATTGGCATTTTCGGTTTATTGAGTATCAATGTGACAGAAGAAGACATTATTGAAGCTATCCAAATTGTAAGTGTTAAACGGAGAATTATATCGCCGGATATTGCCCAAGACCTTGCTCTACAGCGGTTAGTTTATAGTAATCAACAAGATTTATATGATTTATTATCGGGGCGTGAGTTAGAAATCATGTTAATGATCACCCAGGGAATGCCTATAAAACGGGTAGCGGAGTCCCTTTCCTTAAGCCCTAAAACAGTAAATACCTATCGATATCGAATGTTTAGTAAACTTAATATCTGTAGTGATGTAGAATTAACTCATATAGCTATCAGTTATGGTTTAATCACAGCAAAACAGGGTTTACTCGAGTGTCAGAACAGTTCGAACCGAAAGCTTTCTTAAAAACAGTTACTAATCAACCTGGTGTATACCGTATGTATGACGCTGGGGAAACGGTTATATATGTAGGAAAGGCAAAGGATCTTAAGAAACGCTTAGCAAGTTATTTTCGTGAAAATGTGGGTAGCCGCAAAACAGAGCAGTTGGTAAAGCAAATCGCCTCTATTGATGTGACGGTGACTCATACTGAAACAGAAGCGCTATTACTTGAGCACAACTATATTAAGTTGTACCAGCCACGTTATAACGTATTGTTACGTGACGATAAATCTTATCCTTACCTATTTTTAAGCAGTGAAACTCATCCTCGAATTTCGATGCACCGGGGGGCGAAACATGCTAAAGGCGAGTACTTCGGCCCTTTCCCGAGTTCTTATGCAGTAAGGGAAACATTAGCGTTAATGCAGAAGTTATTTCCGATACGTCAATGTGAAGATAGCATGTATCGAAATCGCTCAAGGCCTTGTTTACAATATCAAATTGGTCGTTGCTTAGGTCCCTGTGTTAAAGGGTTGGTTTCCGATGAAGACTATAATCAACAAGTGGAATATGTACGTTTATTTTTAACGGGTAAAGATAAACAAGTTTTGGCTGGTTTAGTTGACCGTATGGAAAAGGCAAGTTTAGAACTACGCTTTGAAGATGCAGCGCGTTTTAGAGATCAAATCCAAGCGGTAAGAGCTGTCACGGAAGAGCAATATGTATCTGGTGATAGCGATGACCTAGATGTTATTGGTGTTTCTTTTGAATCTGGTCTTGCTTGCGTGCATGTACTTTTTATTCGTCAAGGCAAAGTCCTTGGTAGTCGCAGTTATTTCCCTAAAATTCCAGCAGATACACAGCTTGAGGAAGTGGTTCAAACCTTCTTAGGTCAGTTTTATTTGCAAGGAAGTGAAAATAGAACTCTACCTGGCGAAATATTATTAGATTTTGCATTAACAGAAAAAGAATTATTATCTGAGTCTCTTTCTGAGATCGCGGGACGTAAAATTCATATTCAAAGTCAGCCACGTGGTGTGAGGGCTCGTTACTTAAAATTAGCGAGAACGAATGCATCAATTGCGCTTTCAACAAAATTAGCGCAACACTCGACGGTGCAACAACGTATGGAAGCACTAGCAAAAGTGGTTAATTTAGAAAACATCAATCGTATGGAGTGTTTTGATATTTCACATACGATGGGGGAGCAAACAGTCGCCTCTTGTGTTGTGTTTGATAAATCAGGCCCGGTGAAATCAGAGTATCGGCGCTATAATATTACAGGGATCACCCCTGGAGACGATTACGCGGCTATGCATCAAGTTTTAACACGGCGTTATGGTAAACACATTGATGAAAGCAAAGTTCCTGACATTATCTTTATTGATGGGGGTAAAGGCCAATTAGGGCAGGCAAGGGATGTGTTTAATTCACTAGAGGTTGATTGGGATAAAAAACACCCATTGCTGATTGGCGTTGCAAAGGGTAGCGACCGTAAAGCGGGGCTTGAAACCTTATTTTTAAAACCAGAAGGCGAAGGTTTTTCATTACCACCTGATTCCCCAGCTTTGCATGTAATCCAACACATTCGAGATGAATCACATAATCATGCGATTACGGGGCATCGACAACGACGAGCAAAAGTCAAAAGTACTAGTGCATTAGAGTCAATTGAGGGGGTTGGCCCGAAACGTCGGCAGATGTTGCTAAAATATATGGGCGGGTTACAACCTTTACGTAATGCAAGTATAGAAGAAATCGCAAAAGTGCCCTCGATCTCATACGCCCTTGCAGAAAAGATTTATAATGCATTGAAACAGTGAGTGTCTTAGGGCAACATATTCATAATATCCAACTTGGTCAAAAAGTTAGTGAGCGTGATGAAATTAAACATACCAACGTGGTTGACATTATTTCGCGTCATCCTAATACCGTTTTTTGTATTAGCCTTTTATCTCCCTGTTACTTGGGGGCCGTTTGCATGCGCGCTTATTTTTGTTATCGCAGCGGTAACTGATTGGTTTGATGGCTTTTTAGCAAGACTGTGGAAGCAGACTACAAAGTTTGGCGCTTTTTTAGATCCTGTTGCTGATAAAGTTATGGTTGCTACAGCGTTAGTGTTAGTCACTGAAAGTTACGATGTTTGGTATGTGACTTTGCCAGCAGCAACCATGATTGCACGTGAAATTATTATTTCTTCTTTACGTGAATGGATGGCAGAAATAGGAAAGCGTAGCAGTGTGGCTGTTTCTTGGATTGGTAAATTTAAAACCACAGCTCAGATGATGTCACTGGTCGGTTTATTGTGGCGTCCAACGCCATTGATTGAAAACCTTTCAATCGCACTAATGTATGTTGCAGCTATCTTAACATTCTGGTCAATGTTCCAATATTTAAAGGCTGCATGGGGTGATTTGAGCGAAGCGTGATCGAAATGATTGAAAAAACAGCGAACGATCCAATTATTTCAATAATTGTATTGACTCGATAGGTGAAATCAGTAGAATGCAACGCATCGAACGGCAACATGGTTTACGAAAATAAATAAGTAAATCAGCCAGTTTGAAAAGCATAAGCTGAAAAGTGAAGCTTTACGCGGGAATAGCTCAGTTGGTAGAGCACGACCTTGCCAAGGTCGGGGTCGCGAGTTCGAGTCTCGTTTCCCGCTCCAAATTTCGAAAGAAATTCGGATAAGGCGCGTTAGCAAAGCGGTTATGCACCGGATTGCAAATCCGTGTAGCTCGGTTCGACTCCGGGACGCGCCTCCAAAATTTAGCCCAGGTGGTGAAATCGGTAGACACAAGGGATTTAAAATCCCTCGGCCTTTAGGCTGTGCGGGTTCAAGTCCCGCCCTGGGCACCATCTTAAAGTAATTGAACGCTATTAAGTGTTTTATTTTAAGTTAGCTAATCACAATGTGTTTTATTAAATGCATGGGTTAGTCGGGTAGATTAATAATTTATCCAATTTTTTGAGAAAGACAATTTAGCCCAGGTGGTGAAATCGGTAGACACAAGGGATTTAAAATCCCTCGGCCTTTAGGCTGTGCGGGTTCAAGTCCCGCCCTGGGCACCATCTCAATTTTAATCAGAAATGGTCAAAATTAGCAATTAACCACCTTTAGGTGGTTTTTTTGTATCTAACTCCCTTCAAATATTTAGTATCTGCTGAACTGACGTCGTTTAATTAGGTGTATTTATTCTTTATATTCAATGTGTTTTTTTTGAAATAGCATAAGTATTTTTTATTGTGTCAACTAACGCGAAATTCGTGTAAAAAACCGTAAGTCAGACCGTTCTGTTAGTGTTTTGTGTCACTATTCTGATTCTTAAAGAGGATCAGGCTATGTCTAACATGAAAACTGAAGTTGTAGTTGTACGATTAACTAAACATGAACGAGCGTTATTAGATACAGTAAAAACAAAACCGTTATTAGCAGATTGGTTGAAAGAAATTGCTATGGCAGAGGCTAAACAACAGGAGAACAAAGAAGAGTAAGGCAGCTTTAACGGTACAGAAATCAATCGAGTCATTTAATATGATGATAGAAAAGTTAATTTTTGATTAATTATTCATTTTTGATAGTATCAAATTAGATGACTTAATTGGAATTTGAGAAGTGATGATAAAAGGAATTTTGTTTACGTTAATACTCGTACTCGCTTCTGGCTGCACAACGAAAAAGCTAGATGCCCCTTATGGGTTTAAGTGGGGGCAAACCCCTGAAGATATAAAAAAATTACAGTTAAAAGGATTGCAATGTACTGAGTTTCAAGAAGGAGGTGCGTTATGTTCATCAGCAAACTCTCCTCAAATAGCAAATAAACTGTTTTTATTGATGTTTTCTCGGGAAAAAAATACTCTAATGCTCGTTTCCTCCCAAGGAAAAGATAGCCGTGACCAATCAGTCATTTTGGCTGAGTATGATGCGATTAACCAGAAAATGTTTGAAGTATATGGTTTGCCAAAGCAAACAATTGAACGCTATAAACGAAATGTTTATTTCTTAGATAAAATATCTGATGACGAAACAACACCATTTAAGCGGGTTTATGAGAAAGATGGCATGCAGATTATGGTCGGTATTGTTAGTAATGCCCATTTTCGCAAAATTCACAATAAAAAAGATATTGTTTACTCAGTGATGGTTATACATAATTTAATACCCCCTAAGCCGCAATAAGCGGCTAGCAAATTATTTAGTACAGGTTATGGTTGTTTATTGTTTCTCTTGGTAATGGTTTTAGGCATATTTTTTATCTCTGGGTGAGTTCTTTAATATCTTGCAGTATTTCCCAAATGCGTCATAGGATTGCTCTGGAAACATGATGATACGTTCCTTAATCTCAACAGCAGATATTTAAAAAATTATATTTCAATGTCTTATATTTGCTGGGGTGATGAGTGCTATAATGACAGTCGCCTTGGCGTCACAAAAATATATGGTCATTAACCTAGAGGAAAAGCAACTAACCTTGAGCGAGAGTTAGATTTATTACGCCGTGTTATTGAAACTCTCAATGATTTAAAATAGGTAATTAGTGGGAAAGTAACCAATAAACTGGTCTGTTCACCCTATTTATTTTCACTCTGTCTTAAGTAAATGGATAATATCAGGTATATTAGACCCTGATTGTTAGCTACCAAGAAAAAATTACTATGATTATCAAACCTAAAATTCGTGGTTTTATCTGCACTACAGCTCATCCAGCAGGCTGTGAAGCCAATGTTCGTGAGCAAATTGCCTACGTGAAATCACGTGGCGAGCTGAAAAATGGCCCTAAGAAAGTTTTAGTTATTGGTGCATCCACCGGTTACGGTCTGGCCTCTCGTATCAACGCCGCATTTGGCAGCGGAGCCGCTACCATTGGTGTATTTTTTGAAAAACCAGGCAGTGAAAGTAAAACTGGTTCTGCGGGCTGGTACAATTCCGCAGGTTTTGACAAAGCAGCGAAAGAAGAAGGCCTGTATGCAAAAAGCATTAATGGTGATGCTTTTTCTGATGAATGCCGTCAAACCGTTATTGATTTGATTAAACAAGACTTAGGCCAAATTGATTTAGTGGTTTATTCATTGGCATCACCAGTGCGTAAAATGCCTGAAACAGGTGAAATTGTACGTTCAGCCTTGAAACCTATTGGTGAACCGTACAAATCTGTTGCGCTGGATACCAACAAAGATGTGTTGATTGAAGCTGTTGTTGAACCCGCCAATGAACAGGAAATCGCAGATACAGTGAAAGTCATGGGTGGCCAAGACTGGGAGCTGTGGATGAATGCGTTAGATGAAGCGGGTGTTTTAGCCGATAACGCACAATCTGTAGCTTATTCTTATATTGGTACGGATTTAACATGGCCAATTTATTGGCATGGTACATTGGGTAAAGCAAAAGAAGATTTGGACCGTGCGGCTCATGCAATCAATCAAAAATTGCAAGCTAAGGGTGGGGCAGCGTATGTTGCTGTATTAAAATCTGTTGTAACACAGGCCTCCTCTGCAATTCCTGTCATGCCGTTATATATCTCTATTGTCTTTAAGATTATGAAAGAAAAAGGGATCCATGAAGGCTGTATTGAACAAATTCAACGCTTATTTGCCACTAAGTTATTCAATGACGCAGTGCCAGAGACCGATGAAAAACATCGTCTACGTTTAGATGATTGGGAATTGCGTGATGACGTACAAAACACATGCCGTGAAATTTGGCAGCAGCTTAATGATAACAACATCAATGAACTAACGGATTACCAAGGCTATAAAGCTGAATTTCTCCGTCTGTTTGGCTTTGGCCTAAATGGTGTTGATTATGATGCTGATCTCAGCGGTGAAGTGAATTTTGAAGTGAAAGAGCTAATTTAGTTATATTCGTCTTCATTTTCAATTTATTAGAAACCCGCTACTTGCGGGTTTCTATTTTTAGCTATCTTTGTAAATCATACGCATCTGTTTTATCTTGTTAGTTGAATTATTGCAATACGGTAATTTCACCATCGCGGATAAGAGCTTTAGAAATAACCGTTCCATTTTCATCAAATTCGGTCACTATTCCAACGAGTTTTTCATTTTTAAATGTGCCCGTAATATTGGGTTTATTACTAGGTGTGTCGTGATAAATTATAAATGGCCCTGATAATTTACCTTGCAGTGTGTTGACTTCGATATCGTTACGGCCACTCTCATGGTAAGTGCGGACAGTTCCATGTACCTTGCAGTCTTTGAGTTCAATATGGGATTCAGGCTTGCCATTTTCATAGTAGGTTTTGATATATTTATCAAAACATCCTTTAGATACCCATGTTTTAAATTTTGGCTGACCATTATCGTACTCAACTTCAAATGCTCCTTCAGAAATACCTTTAGGTGCCTCTGTGGAAGGAAAGTCTATTCTTTTTAATTCACTTAAATCTCCAAATTTTGAATCTGAGTTTGAATTAGAATTTGGAGATCCTCCAAGTTGGCACCCAGAAACTAATAAAACTAAAGAAAATAATGCAACAGATTTAATTGGTTTTAGTTTGAACATGTAGCCTCTATTATTGCTGTGAAAAAATAATGGATTCAATTGCATATAAAACTATAGCCTTTTTATGACCACATAGGGTGAGAATTATCCTAAACCATTTATTTTTAATGAGTTCTGGATATTTTAAAAGGGGAACTCAGGTGAATAAAAATTGATGTTAGTCATCTTGATAATAAGGTAATTTAGTCAGTTAATGTGATTTATATAATCAGGGAGTCATAGATGTTAGTTGTTGAAATGTTGAGTACCGGGGATGAGGTTTTACACGGACAAATAATTGATACAAATGCCGCTTGGTTGGCAGACTGTTTTTTTCAACAAGGTCTTCCTTTGAGTAGCAGAACAACGGTTGGTGATAATTTAGATTGTTTAGTCGCTACTTTCCTTGAGCGTAGTTTATCTGCAGATATTCTCATTGTTAACGGCGGGCTTGGGCCAACAAGTGATGATTTAAGCGCCTTGGCGGCGGCTAAAGCTGCGGGAGTTCCATTAGTTGAACATTCTCAGTGGGTTGAAGTCATGGAGCGTTATTTTATTGCCAGAGGGCGGGTTATGCCTGAAACGAATCGTAAACAAGCACTACTCCCTGAAAATGCAGAATTAATTGATAACCCTGTAGGAACGGCTTGTGGCTTTTCTTTAGTCTTGAATGATTGTCTGATTTTTTTTACTCCTGGTGTTCCTTCTGAATTTAAGGTTATGGTGAATGAGCAAATTTTGCCAAGGTTACGAGCACATTTTACATTGCCAGAGCCACCAGTTTGTTTACGCCTAACCAGTTTTGGCCGTAGTGAAAGTAGTCTTGCGAAGCAATTTGATAGCTTACCTTTACCTGAAAACTGTGTTTTAGGCTATCGTTCTTCAATGCCTATTATTGAATTAAAGCTAACGGGACCTGCGTCACAAAAAGAATTGATGGAAAGAGATTGGCAATTAGTGAAGCAAGGAGTAGGGGACAACTTGATATTTGAAGGGACAGAAGGTTTAGCGCAAAAAATTGGCAAATCCCTAAGAGAAAGGAAATTACAAATAATAGTCAGTGAACAATTTAGCGCAGGGCTGTTAAGTTGGACATTAGATTCAGCGGGGATCGCTATTTCTTCCAGTCAAATTTTGCCATCTGACGTGGAACAAACATTGAAAATTTTAGCGCAAAGAGCTCAAAATATAGCAATTAATCATCCTCTATCTATTGGTTTAGTGGTTGGCGAATATAATGAGCAATATTTAAACGTTGCTCTATCAACACCAGATATGTGTTATGCGCAGAGAATTCATTATTTACCAAATAATCATTCACAGAAAGAAAAACAAGAAGTCAGTGTAATGTTAATATTAGATATGTTGTCTCGTTGGTTAAATGGTCGCGAGGTTATTGGCTACTATGAATGGTTAGTACAAACAGAAACACTTATTTTTGAGAGTTAGGTGGTTATGAAGTTAAAAGATTATAAGTATATTTCTGTTCCTGAAGAGAGGCCGTTTCAACCAGAATTTCAGTCAATAATAACAGAATCTATTTATTGGCTGAGTTGCATATTAAAAGACAAGCTCCATAGCATTTATGTGTATGGTAGTGTTGCAAAAGGCTGTGCGAAGCCACAGCAATCAGATTTGGATCTATGCATTGTATTATGTGGTGCCCTTACTCAATTAGAAACAACCAGATTGAATGAAATACAAGTTCAATTAACAGTTAATCACATTGAGGTCAGCAAAATTGATTTTGATATTGGTATTCTTACGGATGTGATGAGTGAGGCTAATCTATATAGTTGGGGATATTGGATTAAGCATCATTGCCGTTGCATTTATGGAGATGACTTAGCAACACATTTTAGCCAATTTGTTCCTTCGCGAGAAATAGCAGAAGCAGTTAATGGCGATTTTGTTAATGTATTGAATGGTTATATCGACCAAATTAATCATTGTCATGATGACTCTGAGCTAAAGTTATTATATCGGGCGGCATCGAGAAAGCTTATTCGTTCCACCA
Source organism: Providencia sp. PROV156 (assembly GCF_028480905.1). Lineage (NCBI taxonomy): Bacteria > Pseudomonadati > Pseudomonadota > Gammaproteobacteria > Enterobacterales > Morganellaceae > Providencia > Providencia sp. PROV156. The sequence goes on from NZ_JAMPPE010000006.1 coordinate 101,353, forward strand.
ATATATTACGTTGGAAAAATGATAGTGACTGGCCAGAAACATTATTTGAATATATACAAAAATTCGTTCAATATTATCCAGAACGACAAAATGAAATAAATTATTTTTTACGTCAAAGTATAGAGCCTTTTGCTGATGAGGAATTTTTGAAATATTTAGCCCAGTTTATCAGCTGGTTGGATGTTGAACATTCTAATGTTGTTAATAAATGAGCCAATTATGGCTCATCTGGTTGTAGTGCATCAATGATATAATTAATACTTGAAACGCCACTCTTACAAGCTTTGTTTTTTAAAACAGTTGGAGTTTTATCAATGGCCATTTTTACTGAAGATAATTGTTCGGTGTAGGTTTGTGCTCCAATAATCTCTGGATTATTATGTAAGTATTCAATAACTCCATCGACTTTTTGATAAAACTGGTCACACGAGTCGCCATCCGTTTCTAAGATTTTTAGTTCATTAAGAGAATTTGGAACAAGTTGTTTCGTATGCTGTTGTACTTGCTCGATATACTTCCCTGATTTTACTTGCTCAACTATAGTCATTACCTGGTTTTTCATATTAAAAAACAGGTAGATAGCTGTAATTAAAGCGATAGCTAAAATTATATTGATGCTAATGCTGATCCAGAGTAAGTGTTTTTTCATTACATTCCTTGAGTGAAAAATAAATCTGCAATAGATAGATAGCTTAGTCGAGTGAATAATCCATGTATGTAAGATTAACACGAAAAAACAAGGTAACCCAATAATATAGGCTACCTAGATTACTATAATTATTAGCGGCTATCGGACAGTCAAAACAGAAATTTTTGAATTTTGAATAACCATTGATGCTGTTGAACCTAAAAAGTATGTGGACATACCTGGGCGCCTTGACCCAATAACGATTAAATCAGCAGAAATTTCCTCTGCAACACGTAAGATTTCATCTCTTGGTGTCCCCATTAAAACTTGAGCACTGTATTTATCATTTGGAATATTAAATTCTTTAATTATTTCAGCGAGCTGCTTCGTGACGTTTTCTTGTTCACTATCCGCTTTTTCAGCAAAACCAAATCCCATTGTGGTATAGAAAGGAACAGTAGGAATAATTGCCAAAAAATGAATATGTGCTTTTTCATATTCAGCAAGGTATTGAATATGAGACATAACTAAATGTGCTAAGCTTTTTTCTGTTATATCAATAGGAACTAAAATTTTATTATACATGTTTTTCTCCAGCTTTTATTTATTGAGTTCATGTTGTAATCGGATCATTAGTTTATTAATAGTACGGCAGTTAAACCAGCACATGGCCGAGTTAATCAAAATAATGCTAATTTACGTATAATCATTACATTCTTCGGAATTTATGATAGCGGATCAACGATTCAAATACTTTGACGGCGGAATCAACTTAATCAACTTAAAGTAGTATTTATGGGCTGTTTTTCATGCGCTTTGTGCTATACAAAACGTGAATGCTTTGAATCATCATCTTCCTGTTATATGATCTATACATGATTTGTATACACATCATATTGTTGAGGTTGCTTTGGGTATCGTAAAAATTTCAGATGAATTGCATGATTATCTGCGCCATGCGAGCCAGGTTATGTCCCGTTCGATTAATTCACAGGCAGAGTTTTGGATTAAAATTGGTATGCAAGCTGAACTAAACCCGAATAAGACATTTACTATGTTAGTCAATGAAATGTTAGAAAAAGAGTCAATTGAATTAAAAGGAAAAGTTCATGAATAATATTACAATTAAAACAGCAGAAGAAATTGAACTGATGCGTGAGTCTGGACGACTTTTGGCTAGCGTTTTTAAGATGTTGGATTCATTTATTGTACCGGGTATTTCCACAATGGAGATTAATGATAAAGTTGAAAGCTATATCGTTAATGAATTACAAGCAAGGCCTGCTAGTAAAGGGCAATATGGCTACCAATATGTTTTGAATACATCGTTGAATGAAGTCGTTTGTCATGGTGTTCCAAAAACAGATGAAATTTTAAAAGCAAAAGACATCATTAACGTTGATATTACGCTAGAGAAAAATGGCTTTATCGCTGATTCAAGTAAAATGTATGTAATGCCAGAAGCTTCACCACTAGCACGTAAATTAGTTAAAGATACTTATGCTGCTATGTGGGAAGGAATAAAACAAGTTAAACCGGGTGCGACATTGGGTGATATTGGTTCCGCTATTCAACATTATGCGGAATCTAAAGGTTACAGTGTCGTACGCGAATATTGTGGGCATGGTATTGGCCGTGAAATGCATGAAGATCCGCAAGTTCTTCATTACGGTGTACGAGGGAAAGGGGTTGAATTAAAAGAAGGAATGACATTTACGATAGAGCCAATGATTAACCAGGGTGGGATGAAAATTAAAACAAAAAAAGATGGTTGGACGGTCGTAACAAGAGATAAAAAATTATCTGCTCAATCTGAACATACGGTATTAGTCACTAAAGATGGGTATGAAGTTTTAACATTACGTGATGAAGAAAAATAGTGTTAAAAGTAGAATTTACAAGCATGCTGCCATAAAGGTAGCAAGCTTTTTTTATACAAATTTTTACTATTGTCTCAGTGCTATTGCTATACGGTTAAAGGCACTCATTAAACCAATAGCGATAGTTAAATCAGAAATTTGTTCATCAGAAAAATGGTGTTTTAATTCATTAAAGAGAGCATCTGATGTACCACTGGTAGCTATATTAACGACAGCTTCGGTCCAAGCTAATGCAGCGCGCTCTAATGAATTAAAATGATGACTAACCTGCCAGCCAGCGAGTGTGTCTATTTTTTTGTTACTGACACCATTTGAACGTAATGAGCTTGCATGCATATCTAGGCAAAATGCACAGCCATTGATTTGTGAAACTCTTAAATAAACAAGCTCTATTAGTTCTTTACCTAACCCGCTTTTATCCAATGCATTTTTGCATTCAATAAGCCCTTTATAAGCTTCAGGTGATAAATTGTTATAGGCTAATCTCAGTTCGCTCATGAGTGGTTCCTTACATATTTTGTTGTCAGATGAAATGCAATGTTTGGTGCGGTTTGGTTGGAAGGTTGAGCTACTTTATTTTATAAATAAATCACGTTCAATAGCATTAAGTGGCATTTGTGGAAACCAATATTAGATTAGTGCGACAAGAATCTATAAATTTTTGCTGAATATCGAGTGGAAGTTGGTTATCTGTAATAATATCTGTCAATTCGTCTATTTGAGCGACACGAAATAATGACCATTTACCGTATTTACTACTATCAGCAAGCATAACAGAGCGTGTAGCATTTGTTATTAGGTCACGTTTTAGACCTGCTTTTTCTTCTGTTGGTGTTGTAATTCCTTTTTCTAAACTCCAAGAGTTACAACTAATGAATGCGATATCAGGATAAATGCTACGTAATAAAACACGCCCATGTTCACCAATACAAGATTGGCTACTATCGTCAATTCTTCCACCAACAATAGTGACTTCAATTTGTTTGAATTCAGAAAGAAAAAGGGCAATATGGAGGTCAGAGGTGATAACACGCAGGGGCATATGAGTGAGCTCTCGCGCTAGCTCAAGCATGGTTGTTCCTGCATCAAGTAGAACCGTGCTACCTGGTTCAATTAAACGGGCTGCCGCTTTCGCAATAGCCCGTTTCTCTCTTAGATTACGCTGGTTTTTTTCGGACGTAGTGGGCTGAACAGGAATGAAACGGTTTAGGGTTACACCGCCATGCGTGCGAGAGATAACCCCAGTTTCATCAAGTTTAATGAGATCACGCCGGATAGTGGCCGCTGACACGGATAATGCTTGTACTAGTTCTTCAACAGTGACGAGGTTATGCTGTTTAAGATACTCAAGTATTAAATCTAATCTATCCATTGTGCTCATTAGTTATACTACATTCATCGCAAGTTTAAGTGAGATGGCCATACTTTCAGGATTTGCTTTACCCGTCCAAGCAATATCAAATGCGGTTCCGTGATCGGCTGAAGTGCGCAAGAACGGAAGGCCCGCAGTGATATTAACACCATCATAAAAACCTAATAATTTCAAAGGAATATGACCCTGATCGTGATACATGGCAACGACCATATCATATTGCCCTTGATAGGCTTGTAAAAATACAGTATCTGGAGGACAAGGGCCATAAACATTAATACCTTCAGACCTTACCTGTTCTATAGCTGGTTGTAAATATACGATTTCTTCATCACCAAATAAACCATTTTCCCCAGCATGAGGATTAACGCCAGCGATCGCAATACGTGGTTTTTCATAGCCAACGCGTTTTAAAAAGTCTGATGCGATACGAGACACGGTTATGATACGCTCGCTATTTAATGTATCTAAAAATTTACGCAATGCAATATGTGTTGTGACATGGATGACTTTTAATTTTTCGGTATAAAGCACCATGGCATAATCTTTGGTATTGGTTAGCTGGGCAAGTAGTTCAGTGTGACCTGGGTAGTTGTGCCCGGCAAGGTGCAATGCTTCTTTATTTAAAGGTGCAGTGGCAATCGCTTTCACTTCACCTGCGAGAGCTAGTTCAGTCGCACGTTTAATACAACGAAATGCTAAGTCACCAGCTTGAGCTTGGACCTTCCCCGCAATAAGTGCGCTAGGGTCGGCTAGGGGTTCATCAATAATATTGATGGTATCCGCTGAAAATTGAGCTTCTTTGATATTTTGTATCACATTGATTTTTATCTGAGGAACTACCCCTGATTTAATTAATCGCTGCATTGTTGATGCACAACCGATAACAACGGCAGAGGCTCCTGCCAGTTCACCTTCTGCAAGGGATTTGACGATAATTTCTGGGCCAATACCTGCAGGATCTCCCATGGTAATAGCAACAACATTATTTTTCACAATAAATTTCCTCAATATATTTGATGGCTTCGCATAAAGTGGTTATTTGACCAAACCCTCCCGCTTTGGTGATCACGGGTAAGTCATCAATTTCACTGTCAATAAAAGTGCCGCAAGGTATACATGGCAGCACCTCAGATTGAATTCGATAACCTTTTGCTCCCAAAGTATTGGCAACCGCAATCGCAATATCTCCACCTGTTAAAAAAAGTCCCCCGATGCTGGCAACAGACAGCGTATTTAAGGTCAGCAAACTAATAAAGTCGCTGATATTTTTCCCCAATTCATTACGAGTCATACCGTAGGTATTGCATAGGTCATCAATATGATGCCTATCTTGCACATCTCGGCTGGTTCGTATGATGGTGTGTTTTTGTTGGTTTAATGTTTGACTAATTTCTTTGATGAGCGCAGCCATGTAGTTATCTTGTGTAGTGGCTGCAAGTACTTGTGTGACATCAACATCAATGACACTGGCATCACAATGTGTTTGTGCATAGTTTACCTGTTCAATTGTTGCGCTGCTCATTGAGCCAGCGACAATAAATAACGGTAGCCCTTGCTTTTTATCCATGAAAATATTCTCAGGCAATGCATTTGCAAAGCCCGCAGCTCCAACGAGTAGGCAAGGTTGATCTATTGAAAATACGGCTTCAGCAATTAGTGCTAAATCTTCATCATTTTCAGCGTCCGTGACGATGATACTGCCTTGCGTTGGCGCTTGTGCTTGTAACCATGTTGCGAATCGCCCTGAACGTATTTGGTCTAGATTCACTTCAATAACGGGCAGGGTAGTCTGCTGATGGAGAATAGTTTGGATACGTGATGAAACTATTGGTGTTTTAGGGTCAGAAGCAAATTCAGTTTCAATAAGTGCTTTTCCATGAACGAGACATTCACCATTTAACGTTACACGTCCTGCCGCAGGAATAGCTGCGGCAACAATAGCAAGTTTTAAGCCTGTTTCTGACATAATTGTCTCTATTTCTGCCCCGATATTACCGCGAAATGTTGAGTCAATTTTTTTATAAATGACAGGTTTATCCTTCTGAGATAAAAAAGGTTTCAGGCTATTTCGTAGGTTTTCTGAAGCAACTTGTGCATTTAATGCACGACTTTCTGTATTAAGCACAACGACATCAGCAAACCAAGAATGTTTTTGTGTATTATCAAGAAGTATCTCTGTGCGCGCATGCTTTTTAGCAAATTGAACACCGGTATCATTTGCCCCTGTAAAGTCATCCGCAATAACTAATAGCTTCATAAATAACTCCTTACTCTTCAGTTTGTTGGGGATGTCTTGCTTGTTGACGTTTAGCAACCCAAGAGGTCAGGATAGGGGTTAGAATAGCAGTGGTGATCACGGATGCAGCAATCAAAGGAGCCGCAGAAAGCGCAATAGCCTCTAAGGATGGGTCGGCTTGTGCGATAGCGAGTGGTGTTGCTACAGCATTTCCTGCGGTACTTGAGGCAGCAGCGCCTGCGATACCTGAACCTCCTACTAGACGGTCTGCTCGAATATTAAACCAGCCGCCAACAAACGTAGTCAGCACACCGAGCAAGATACCTGCGAGTCCACCTTGTAATAGCATTTCTAAGTTGATCCCTGCGCCTAGAGCAAAAGCGAAGAAAGGAATTAATATTGGCCCACCTTTTGTTAGAAAATCGCGCATATGTGGGTCTAGATTTCCTAAGATCATGCCAACAATTAACGGAACAAGAACCGCAACTAATGCCATTAAAGGGATATTTGCCATACCAGCTGCGCCTAGCGCAATCATGGTAAAGAAAGGCCCATCATTAAGAGATAAAATTGAGATAGCACCAACGTCTCGTTTATTACCAAACTCCCCAACTAAAGCGGCATATAAGCCACCATTTGAATTACTCATTGCTGCAATAATTGCAACACCAGTTAAACCAAAAATCCCTTCCATTCCAAAGAGATAATCGACGCCTAGACCAAGAGCAATCGCAACGACTAGTTTTGTTAAGGTAATTGTACCTCCTTGTAATAAAGCTTGTGGCGCCGCTTTAAAACTAATTCCTGCACCCATACAAAGCAAGAATGCACCAATAAGAGCAGGGGCACCATTTTTAAACAGTGATGTTGTAAAGCCACCGATTTCGAGGGCTTGAGGAGCAAAGGTGTTGATTAGGGCACCGAGTACTAATGGCACAACCATCATGCCACCAGGTATACGTTCAATCGATTTTTTTATTTGCATGGTTTTCTCCGCCATGATTTATTTTAGTCATTATGATTATATTTAATCAATTAAAAACAACAGTGATCAAGATCGCAATAATTCCATTTACCATTAATTGAAATTATACTCTAACTTTCATCACTAACTTGGCTTAAAATAATGATAATTTGGCTTTTTGATGGAGTGGATGTTGTTTAAACTGATCGAGAGAGTGATTATAAATAATCATACCTGTGTTTTATGATTGAAAATAAGCACTAATAATTTAAAAGGATAAAACTAGGTTTATAACAAAATTATCTGTAATGGGTCAGCGATTCATTTTTACCAAGATAGAAACAGCAGATTTAGTGCTTTTAAATTTAGGATTATTAGACTTGTAGTTAGAAAATAAGTGGTGACAATAAGGCGCTTTATTATAATTATTAATTTGATAGGGATTAACTCATGCAATTTAAATCAATGATTAAATTGGTTGTCGGTGCTGCATTACTTCTAGTTATTGGTCTCGTAGGGATCAATTCATATACTATTGTACAAGATGGCTCGGTTAAGGTGGGGACATTTTTAGGAAAAGTCGACCCAGTTGCTTATGATGCAGGTTTACATTTTCCAATTAATCCGTTTACAACATTTGATACGTACTCAACAAAAGATATTCGAGTATCACTAAAAGAGCTAAGAGTACCTTCGCAAGATAAATTAAAATCTATTGTTGATATTACGGTAATGCTTCAATTTGATGGTGCGAAAGCTCCTGTATTACGTATTAATGGTGGTACAGAAAGCGAAGCTTTAGATAAATATGTACGCCAAAAGCTGATCTCAACGATTTTAGAATTTGGTAAAGATGTTGCTAATGCACAAGATCTTTATACTGCAGATACACAAAGAAAATTACAAGAATCTATTCGTGATGCTATTCAAGGGTATGCTTCCCCTTATGGCTATACAATAAAAGAAATCATGATCCAAGATATTACTTTGCCTGAGGTTGTACAAGAGCAAGTGGTTAATACCAAAATGCGCCAAGAGCAAATCAACCAAGCAAAAGCAGAGGCAGAAAAAGAGCGTGAATTAGCTCAGAAAAAGGTTGTTATTGCTGAAGCGGAAAGAGAGTCTGCTGAACAACAAGCCATCGCCAGAGAACGTAACGCACAAGCAAGTTCATTTGCGATGCGCCAAGAAGCAGATGCAAAATTGTATGCTGCTCAGAAAGAAGCTGAAGCGAATGCGATATTACAACGTACTATTACCCGTGAAATGATCAATTGGAAACAGTTAGAGATTGAGCAGATTAAAGCTCATAAATATAAAGGTGAGGTACCTAATATTGTTGTTGGTGCAGATTACGATGGTAAAATGATTATGGATATGCGTAATAGCCAGTAATATTAATTTAAAAGAATTACCACAGTTAAAACTCGTTCTATTAAGCTTGAGGTGACCACATAAGGTTATGCACTTTTAGTCAACGGGTTATAAGGCCTGATTTCGATATTGAACCGGAATCAGGCCATTCAATTTATGGAAGGGTACGCTCAATACTCTCTTTTTATTATGCTAAGTGATACAATATCTTTTTTAGAATATTCACTTAAATGCATAGGAATGTTAACAATACATACTTTTCTTGAGCTACTGAAAATAATTTTTACATGATTGACGCAAAATTTTCTGTTATTACCCTATATTTCTATAAATCAATCACAAGATGGTTTACCAGTACGATGATTTAGAGCTCCATTATCAATAAGGAATTTTTGCATTTCTGGAAGATTATTCTTACATGCATAAGTTAATGCACTTTGGTCATAAGAAAACATGGTTACATCATCAGTCGTTGTGCTCCGGTTAATATCTGCGCCTTGCGATAATAAGTATTTAACCGTTTCCATTCTATTATTACTTGCAGCTATCATGACTAATGTTTCACCATCACTTTCAATTTGCTGATTATTCAAGTCTACTTCGTCTTTCATTAGCTGATGGACTTTTTTTACAACATTGACATTATTACCGAGTACCGCGGATTTTAGTACGTTATATACGTCACCTGTATCGGTTGCCCAAAGATTAGCATTTTGGGATATAAGATAATCAACCATTGCTTCATCACCAATAAAGGCCGCCCATCCCAGAGCCGTTTGGTCTAAGCTACCGGTGTCTTTGGCTTCTATATCTTGCCCCTCAGTAACCATTTGTTTTACTTTGTCTAAATCTCCCTGCTTTACGGCATCAAACCATTCGGCATTGACGCCTTCACTAGGACTTTCATAGAAGACTCTCCAAGGTAAACGTTCTTTATTCGCTAGTTCGACCATCGTAGCGTAATCTGTTTTAAAATGCCTATATTTTAAAGGGTTATTATTATTAACAACTTGGGCTTGTGATACTGCCCCAAAAGTAATTAATGAAAAAGCAAATATAATTTTTTTAATATACATATTTAAACCTTATTAATATTTAGTTATTTATCAGTATTGAAAAACAAACGACACAAAGCAATACAAATCATACTTATTGTATTTTTATGCGGTTATTCCGATTTATTTTACTTGAATATATTAAATCTAAATTTTACCTCAAGGAACGATGACATAATCTGGAGCGGCGATAGCAAATAGCTCATTTTTTTCTAATTCAGGCGGGTATATCCACTTAGTATTTATTTCTTGTTTTATTTTTTTCCCTTCCTTTTTAATATAATGTATTTCTCTCTGCCAACCTTCGGTATAAAGAGCCCCCCAAGCCCCTAAATCAAGGCAGGTTACATATTTAGGCTGACTGTAAGGATGAAGAGGAAGCCCTAACAGTTCAGCGGCTGCATTATGCCCTGCAACACGGCCTAAACTTAGGGCATGTTGGCAAGTCATTAAATTATGATTTCCTTGTTCATCTGTGGGTGCTTTGACAGTATCTCCTGCGACGAAAACATTTGAGACAGCTTGTGCGTGTAAATAATTATCCGAGATAATCCTATTACTAGCGTCACGTTCACCGCGAATCTGTTCCGTTAGAGAACTTGCTTTTACTCCTGTCGCTAATACGACAGTATTTGATTCGATGTACTCACCGTTTGACAGAGTAACTCCATCATGGCTTAGTGCTTCGACTCGTAATCCCGCGCGCAATTCAACGCCGCATTCAGTTAGAGCTTGTTGAATTACAGGTGAAATTTCGGCTCCCATTCCTGCTCCCACAGTGGATTCTGAGTCAATTATAAATACTCGGCCCTCTGTTGTTTCACCAAGAATTGCTTTTAGTCGGGCTGGCATTTCAGCAGCACTTTCTAAGCCTGTTAATCCTCCACCGACGACAACAACGGTATTTCTAGCTAAAGTTTCCGGTTTGTTCTTTAGTGCTTGTAAATGTGTTTCAAGACGATGTGCAGTTTCTAATGAATCAACATCAAAGCCATACCTATCAAATCCAGGAACGGGAGGTACATTTAATTGGCTACCAGTTGCCAGAATAAAGCGCTCATAGACTAACGTAGTTTGGTTGCCATTAGCTAGATTAACGGTTAATAACTTTGCATCTGTATCGATATTCTGGATTTCACCTGCAATATATTCAACACCGACGGCAGCTAGCTGCTTTGAAATATCAGGGGATATATTATCCAGCTTTGCTTCATATAAACGCGGCCGTATAGTGAGATTCGGTCTTGGTGAAATTAAAATAACTTTGATGCTATTTTCTTTATTTTCTTGTGAAATTACCCGCATTGCTGAAATAGCTGCCCAGAAGCCAGCAAAACCAGATCCTGCAATAACAATTTTAGCTGTCATTATTGAATTCCTTTGGAGTTTAACTTTAAATGCTCAGTTGCAAATTTTAAATAATAAAAAACCGCACCAGTGAAGATGTTATTAAAATTAGGTACAAACGATATAATTTATGGTTATCGGATTATATGTTATGTTTTACCTCGACCTCCTTTGCTCGAACGCACTGTTCTAGCTTCAATTTTTTGATCCATCCATGAGTTTACATCTCTATAAAAACTATTAGGGGCGATTTGACATAGACGCTGCGCCACATCAGCGAGGGTTTGGTTAGCTAATACATCTCTCATGGCATTTTCGGCTTGAAGAATGACTTTATGTACGGAGCAGGTACCTGAAATGGCCCATTGTGGTAGACCATTTTCTTCGAAAACAGCACAGCGGCGTCGTATTTCCTGGCACTCGAAAAGCGGTTTATAACCTTCTATAGCATCAATTATAGATAGAAATGTGATTTTTTCAGGGGGTAATGCTAATCGATATCCACCTCTAATTCCCTCATTCGAACTCACGATCCCTGCTTTTTCTAACCGAGGTAAAATTTTTGCTAGAAAACTTGGAGAGATGCCTTGTAGCTCTGCAAGTTCTCTACTGCTAAGAGAGCGTTCGGGATTATCAACAAACCAAAGTAGACAATGGATACCATATTCAACACTGACAGTAATGTGTGCCATTTATTTAAATTTCCTAAGCATCTATTTATAAACAAGGACAATACAGGTCTCCGTTTTAATTGTCAATAAACTAAGATAAGTTTGGTCCGCGTTATGAGTGTAAACAGCCACAAGTTACAGATCTATGAGGCTGTAAGCGTTTTTATTTGTTCTACGAGCACTATTAGCGCGAAGTATTTTGTAAACTTATTGTCTAATATAACCATGAAAAATACCTTAAAAAGTCAGGTCTATTAATAGGATTAGTTATGATTGCAGTAAGCGCTTGTTTGTTAGGGTATTGTGTAAGGTATGATGGGAAGCATCAATTATATACTCCTTTGAAAAAACTCTATGAGGATGGTCTGGTCATCAGTATTTGTCCTGAAGTTTTTGGCGGGTTACCAACACCGAGAGCATCTGCAGAAATAATGGGGGGAAATGGTGATGATGTACTCGCTGGGCGAGCTAGTGTGGTCGGAAGCGATAATATCGATGTCACTCAAGAATTTATTCGTGGTGCGTATATTGCTTTAGAAAAAATTCAATTAATGAATGTGAGATTAGTTGTACTCAAAAGTAATAGCCCCTCGTGCGGTAGTCAGCATATCTATAATGGTCAGTTTGATGGCACTCTAAAAGTCGGTATGGGTGTCTGTGCTGCACTATTTAAACGGCACCATATTGATATATTGGATGAGAACTCACCTGATTTAATCATGAAAATTAGGGGTTATTTCGAAAAAATGTAATGAAAATATATTTTGATAATCAACTTAAGGTAAATATAGTGAGTGAATTCTGTATTAGGGGGGTTGTGCTTTATTGTTAGCTAATTGGATGTCGTATTATGATGCCTGATTGTTGTTATTATCTGAAATTTAGCAAAAAAATAGTACTGTCTAGATAATTGTATTGCAGTTGTGTTATATCATCAGGAAATAAATTTCATGAGTTTATACGATGTTTAATATTTCTGAGTTGATCAATGATTCTCCAATCGATTCCATTCTTTTATTTGTTATCACATTTATCTTGTTAGTTATTTCTGCCTACGTTGGTAAATATATTTTTAAGCGTAAATCAGCCCACGAAGAAGCGACGGATGATGAAGCTAAAATTATTTTAGGGGCGATTTTATCTTTATTGGGTTTATTGATAGGGTTTGTTTTATCAATTTCGATTAATGGCTATAACAACCGTCAGCAAACAGAAGAAAATGAAGCTATTGCTATTGGTACGGCATATCAGAGAGCACAGTTATTGAGCACTGATGATAGAGGAAAAGCCTCTCAGCTTATTCAACAATACTTGGAAGCTCGGATTGAGTTTTTTAAGTCAGGTATCAGTGACGAAAATAACCAATGGCGGATGACTTCTTTGGAAAAGCAGAGTCAATTATGGGAAATCGCGGTAAAAGAAGCAAGTCAAACACCAAACCCTATTGTGGCTTCTGTACTCAGTGCATTTAGCGACCTTTATCTTTCTCAACAAAAAACGATGGCAAGTTGGCGACACCAAATTCCAAATGCAACTTGGTTTTTACTGATCTTTTTTGCTATCTGTTCAAATATTCTTATTGGTTACAATATACGCGGGACAAAAGGGAAAAATTGGTTGATACTCATATTGCCGTCATTAACCACGTTGGCTCTATTTATGATTGCAGAAATTGATGTTCCTGGTGAAGGTATGATCCACGTAACACCTGATGATTTAATTTTATTACAGGAATTCTTATTTAGGGATGGTGCTTGGTTGGGAAAGTAGGGGCGTTGTAAAAAAACTCCCCACTAGCAAATTTGCCATGGGGAGTTCTGTTTTAGCGGACGATAATGCCTAATAAAATTCCGATTGCGCCAAAGTCAGCGTCACTGAATGTAGTATTAGCAATACCAATATCCCCAAGAACAGGTAATAGGAATACTGGTAGGAAGGTAATAAGCAGCCCTTGAGCAAATGCACCCAAGATAGCTCCACGACGACCGCCTGTTGCATTACCAAAAACACCGGCAGCAGCACCTACGAAGAAATGCGGTACAACGCCTGGAATAATAACCGTCATATTTAATGCATACAGAACGAACATTCCCAAAACACCGGCAGCGAAACTACTTAAAAATCCGACTAATACGGCGTTTGGTGCATATGGGAATACCACTGGGCAGTCTAAAGCAGGCTTCGCATTAGGGACTAATTTGTCTGAGATACCTTTAAACGCTGGGACGATTTCTGCAATAACCATACGTACACCTTGCAGAATAATGTATACGCCTGCAGCAAATGTAATGGATTGCATTAATGAGAACATGAACCAATTCTTACCACCACTGACTTCGCGAACGAAATCACCGCCTGCGAATAAGCATGTAATGATAAAAATAATGAACATGGTGAAAGAGATAGCGACAGGTGTATCTCTTAAAAATAGTAAGCTTTTCGGGACATTCATGTCTTCTGTTGAATGTTCTTTATTACCGAATTTGCTTCCAATGAACCCTGCTAGGACATAAGAAATCGTTGAAAAATGCCCAATCGCAACATCATCTGAACCTGTCACTTTTTTCATGTAAGGGTGGGCAATTGCTGGGAAAAATACCATACAAAAGCCAACAATCAGTGAGCCAACAGTGACTAATAGAGTTCCTTCCATTCCAGCGGTAGCTAAGATAACTGCTATCATCATGGACATGAATAACGTATGGTGCCCAGTGAGGAATATAAATTTCCATGGTGTTAAGCGAGCAATCAAGATATTGATTAGCATCGCAAAGAACATAATCATTGCCATTTCACGACCGAAGCTTTTTTGTGCAATAGAAACAATAGCTTCGTTATTTGGTACCACACCATTAATACCAAAAGCATGTTGGAAAATAGCGGAAAAATCACCTAAAGAGCTGACAACTAAGCCAGCACCAGCGCCTAAGATCACAAAACCCATTATGGTTTTAATGGTGCCTTTAATGCATTCAGTGACGGGTTTTTTCTGCGCGATCAAACCAATAAGTGCGATTAGACCAACAAGAATGGCTGGTTCAGATAAAACATCCTGCATCAGAAAACGAAAAAATGACATAGTGCCTCCGCTTACATCGCGCCGAGTTTTTGTAAAGCAATGGTGAGACGTTCTTTCATTGCAACTTTATCAATCATATTTTCGAGAGCAACGATTTCGCCACCAACTTGTTGAGCGACTAATTGTTCAGCAATATCGCTTGTACCAACAAAGATATCACTCACAGTGCTTTTTGCTGAGCCTAGATCAACATGGTCAACATCTGCATTAACTTGCAAATCTTTTAAGATATTTTTGATGCTCATTTCCATCATCAAACTAGTACCTAAACCATTTCCACAAACAACAGTAATTTTCATAATGTTTACCTTAATATTTAGCTTATTCGTATTTAGCGATGATTTTTAGAATGTCATCTACGTTTTCTGATTGCATGATGTTATCTACATCGTCTTGGTTATCAAATAGTTCTGCGAGTTTCGCGATAGCACCAATATGGCTATTGCTATCAGTGGCTGCTAGTACAATTAATAATTTGATTGGGTCATTGCCATCGGAGCCAAATTCAACACCTTGTTTGATAACGGTTAACCCAAGAGATAATTGGTTTACTCCGTCTTCTGGACGTGCATGCGGCATGGCAATACCTGGGCCTAATACATAGTAAGGGCCGATTTTTTCGTGTGATTGAATTATTGCATCAATATATCTTGGTTCGATGAACTTATTATTAATTAATGGATTACAGGCGATTTTTATCGCTTCTTGCCAATTATTGGCACTGTCGACGACTTGAATGACGTTAGGGGTCAGTAATGTCGTTAGCATCGGGTTGCTCCTGGTAGAGTGAAATTATTATCTTTGTAATGGTTGAATGAATAGTAGTGTTCTATGGTAGCGCTATCTAGTTGAATCTTTCATTTTCGTGATAGCGCTATCATTTTAAAAAAATATAGCGAGCAAATATGAAATGAACACACTTCTCTGCTGATTAACAAATTCAACCTGTGGTAAGTTAACTAGGACTGGTGATATTGACTGTTTCTTTAGATTTAATAGAACCATATTGGCTATTTTTAGCGCATTTAATCTAGAACATGAGAAAAAGCAAAAAACATGCTTGATTCGAATGAAAATTGACCATCAAAGATCAATAACCTTAGGGTTAATAATCAGTTTAGGCTAAGTAAAAGTATTACATGCAAAAAATACGAAAAAGAAAAAATACAGGGCGAGTCACGTTGCAGGACGTCGCAAAATTCGCAGGCGTTGGGTCCATGACGGTATCTAGGGCTTTGCGTACACCCGAATTAGTGTCTGATAAGTTACGTGAAAAAATTAATGCTGCTGTTGAAGAACTTGGTTATATACCTAATTCCGCAGCAGGTATTTTAGCGTCAGGCCAAAGCCGTACCGTTGCTGTTTTAATTCCGTCTTTGCGTGATAATGCCAGTTCAGTTTTTCTGCAATCTTTACAAGAAGCACTGAACAAAAATAGTTATCAAGTTGTTATTGGTAGCCATGATTACCAGCAAAAAAAAGAGTCTGAGGTTTTATCGACATTATTGCAGAGTAACCCCGCAGCTTTGATTGTTTTTGGGGCGATAAACTCAGAAAGCGTTTCGAATTATTTGAAGAATTTAGATATCCCTGTAGTCAGTGTTGCGGGGGAATCTAATCATCCAGTCACGTTGAACATAAAAAGTAACGTTGGAGATGCGGTTAATTTTTTAACCAACTATATGTTACAAAAAGGGTATAAGAAGATAGGTTATATTGGTGCTCAAATGGACAGTAAAATGCAAAGTCAGCAATTAAGTGGCTGGAACCGAGCGATGCTGGCGTATAACCAAAGTGCAGATCAAAGTATTACAACTCCGTATGTCGCAACGATGGATTTTGGTCGTCAGGCAATTAGTGAGATGTTGACCCGCCAACCTGAGCTTGAAGCTGTGATTTGCAGTCATGAAATGATTGCACTTGGTGTCATTTTTGAGTGCCAAAGACGTTTAATTCAGATACCAAAAATGTTAGCAATTGCTTGTGTTGAAGGTACTTCAAATTGTGATCATATCCATCCGTCACTGACATCTGTGCGAATTGATTACAGTAAAATGGCACGAGAAACAGCGAAAAGGCTACAAAAATGGCTTGCAGATGTCGATTGTGACTTTGTTGAACGTAAAGAAGGGGTTGTTTTCCCATATAAATTTGAAGCAAGACAAAGTGCGTGAAATATAATTTATCGTATGTTGATCTCGTTTTCTTGAATTTCTTGCTTATCCTTAAGTGAATAGGAGTGCGATAGCTCTCTATTTTGACGGTCAAAAAGATGTTTTTTTTTCTCTCGAAATAAGATTGTAGACTGGGTCACTATATCTTTTTTATTCTCTGTTAATGTATGAAAACTGCAAGTTAACGGGGGTTAGCTCCGCGAGAATTTTATTAAATACTTGCACTATTCTGTTGTATTAGTCATTAACAGGGGAAAACAATGAAATTACTAAAAACAGTTATTTCCACCACAATTCTAGTTTCTTGTGGTGCGATGGCAACAATGTCGGGTTCCGAAATTCTGAAAGTACAGGATGGAGGAACTCCGAATAAAGTTTACACTTCGAACAAGCCGACCATTAAAGTCGCAACGTATAACATTGGTAAAAATGAGTTGTCACCAGATGTCAGTAATCTTGATGAGCTAAATAAGGCGATTGCGAAAATAGATGCTGATGTGATTGTTTTAACTGAAATTGATAATAAAACCGCTCGTAGTAAAAAAGTTCACCAGCTAGAAGAAATAGCTAAAGCCAATAAGATGGATTTTGCTTTTGGTAAGGCATTAGATTTTGATGGTGGAGAGTACGGTGTAGGAATTTTATCAAAATATAAAATTGATAAATCTAAAGTAATTAATTTACCTTCTGGTGATGCAGAACAACGGGTTGTATTAATATCTCAAATATCAAAGCCAGGTTTTGATGCACCAATTATTGTGATGGGAACACATCTGGATTGGCAGAAAGATCCAACCATTCGCATTGGGCAAGTGCGCCATATTTTAGATGCGAGTATTGGGGATACAGATACGGGGTTTGATAATATTGCGGCCTCAATAAAAATATTAGCGGGAGATTTCAATTCAACAGCTAATGAACAGCCTATCCAAGAAATTCGTTATATGTGGAACCCAGTTGAGTTTAAAGGTGTTGATTATCGTAGTTGGCCAGCGGTAAACCCAGCCATAGACATCGACCATATTTTTACATTTAAAGGGCAAGTTTGGGATGTGAAAAAAATGGAAATTCCAACGGATAGTAAAGAGTTTCAATGGTCAAGTGTTAGCGACCACCTACCTATAATTGCTGAATTAGAGCTACAAGAGCAATAAACACTTAACAGAGAAATTTTCGATAAAAGGCCTCATTTGGTTTGTAGGCCTTTCCAACTGTAATGTTAAGTTAATTGCCTAGTATTTTTTTCCTTTCAATATAGCGTTTTTCAGCTATTTCTAAATAATACTCAACTGTTGAGTATATCTGCTGCCGCTGTTCTGCTAATTGTTGTGATGCATCTAATATTGCGCTCGTCTGCTGTTTAAATACAGTAAGAAAATTTTGAATGCTGTCGAAGTGACCTACGACGTTAGCATAGTAAAACTGGTATACATAAGATTCCTGAGAGTGGCTTAGATCTACGTTATTTCTGATGTTATTAGTTGCAAGTAATAGTAATTGAGTATTTGTCATGGTTAACCCTTTTTCTTTGGAAAGCAATGCTACATGAGATAAAAAAAATATTTTGTCAAATTTAGCCGGATAATTTTATGTATTGGTTAAATGCATCAATTATCCTAGGAATATTCTGTAATTTTGATTGGTCAGATATATCAAAAATTGTGTAAAAGAAGAGATATAGAGGCATTCAATGGTAAATTACAATATGCATATAGTTAAATATTCTTATGTTTCTTAAGGTGGATTGATGGTTTTAACTATTTTTTATCATATGGTTAACGTCGTTTTAATCAATTTATTTGTTATTTTTATTTTATTAATCAATTGGTTAGGTTGCGTTGCATTTTAGCGGGTACTATAAAATTGCTAATTTAGCCTGAAATAAAGATACTCGTTAACGATATGCTAAAAATTAAGCTAAGAGATGATGCAAATTAATATGTTATTTCGTAGTGAATTGAATTTTAGGTATTTTTTGTTTTTATAATATCTAAATAAGCTAGATGAATTTTAATTGAAAATAACGGATTTATTATTAATTAATTCTATTTTACGCTTATATTGAGTGAAAATACTCATTAAGTGGGTTAATTAACATTTAGACATGACTATTATTGAATTGAATTGTTTTATTACATATTTTTGTTTATTTTTGTTAAGTTATGATAAACAGTTAAGGCTTATTATTGTTTCTGTTTTTGGGTAATTGAAACTATTTTAGTTAAAAAAATACAAATTGAAACAGTTAATGTTTCGAGTACTATTTATATTCTTAGTTTAATACTGGTATACTTACTCATTAGGTGTGTAAAATAAAGTATAAATACGAATAGCCCATATCAATCTAATTGTACTTATTCGCTTTGTTGGTAGCAGTTATCTGGGGTAATAATTAGAAAAACAAGTTATCTAATAAGGTATTCTTATATAGATAAGGTTGGTTGTTATTAAAATAATTATTATTTATTTACAATTGGCTGAAGATAACTGCTTAAGTATATTTTGGGGCGAAATTATTAGGTCATTTTGGTCAATTGGCTTGTTATTGAATAAATGAGAGCTTAGTAATATGAATATCATAAAGTTGCTCACAATTTTATTGTTAACTGGGGGCTCTTTTATCTTAGGTGTGACATTGAACTATACCCCTACACCTGATCTTGTGAAAATGGCTAAGAGTAGCGTTGAAGACTATTTATCTTATCCAGAATCTGCTTCATTTAAAAATGTGAAATATAATTTTATTCGCCAAACTGCGGATAAAGGGGATTTAGGTTATGTATGTGGCGAAGTGTTTCGAGTTAAGAATGCAAGGCTAGAAGGCTATAAAAAATTCATTGTGAAAGCTTACAGTGATAAACAAGGGAAGGTCTCCTTGTCTATTCCAATGGTCGAGGGAGATTACGATTTGGTACCAAAGGAAATGGTCGATTCGTTATGGACAAGATATTGCTTCTAAAAGTGAGCTATAGCGCAGGTTTTTCTATTAAATTAAGCTCGATAAGCAAAACGAATTCTATTAAAGAAAGCCGGTTTACGGCTTTCTTTAGTCCAAATATTACTTGAGTGTCATATCAACGTGATTAACCTTTTAATTCTCTAGCACATTGTTGCAAATGCAAGAAAGAGGCGAATCTTGTATCATGGCGGTTTTTATATGCTTCATTGGTTTGGTAAGTTAAGTCAATAGCACTAAATTGGTCCATAGCTTGAGAGACATCTTCACAGACTTTCCCTGCAACGGCACCAAGGATAGCAGAACCTAGCAATACAGGTTCACTGGCTTGTGTTGAAATCACAGGAACGCCACAAGCATCAGCAAGTAGCTGGCGGATCAACGGGTGCTGTCCTGCACCGCCACTAACAACAATATTTTCAATAGCAGCACCAGATTTTGCTTGTGCTTCAATGATTTGTCGTAATCCATAGCCAATTCCACACAGACCAGCAACATAGAAAGAAAGTAAATTTTCCATGCTGTTATCCATGGTTAATCCAGCAATGACAGCTCTGGCATGAGGGTCAGCAAAAGGTGCTCGATTCCCTAAAAATTCAGGAACCACATGTATTTTTTCAGCTAGCTCAACAGACTGTGATGGTGAAGATGATTTTTCTAATACTAAATCCGCTAACATCACAGGCAAGGGTTTACCTTGCTCTTTTGCCGTAAGTTTTGCTTGTACTGAAGCGGGATGTAAGGAAAGTAACTGGTCAATTGCAGCACCAGCCGCACTTTGGCCTCCTTCATTTAGCCACATGCCCGGTACCATTGCACTGAAATACGGACCCCATACACCCGGTATAAATACGGGTTCTTTAGTCGTTGTCATCGTGCATGAAGATGTGCCAAATACGTATGCCATATTAGCGGTTGCATCACCATTTACGCCAACGGTACCAATACCGCCTGCATGAGCATCTATCATGCCTGCAGCGACAGGTGTCCCTGCTAGTAATCCCATTTGTTGGGCTGCGGTTTCCGTTAAGCCTTCACCACAAGGCGTTCCTGGTTCTACAATAAGTTGACCAATACGTGCGAAGTTTTCATCGGCAAGTTCAGATAGACCAATCTGTTGAAAGTAGCCTGCATCCCAACGTTTTTCATGGGCAAGATATGTCCACTTACAGGTGACTGTGCAAGTTGAGCGAGCTAAGGAGTTAGTTGATTTCCAAGTTAAAAAATCGGCTAAATCAAAAAATTGCCATGCGTTATCATAGGATTGACGTAAATTTTCTTTTAGCCATAAAATCTTAGGCGTTTCCATTTCGGGCGAAATCTTACCGCCAACATAGTTTAGAACAGGGTGCTTTAATTGATTAATGCGCTCAGCTTGTTCTGTTGCACGGTGATCCATCCAAACAATAATATTGCGCTCAGGGTCATTCGATGGGCTAACCGTAATAGGATGTTTATCTGAACCAATGACAACCAGTGAGCAGGTTGCATCAAAGCCAATACCTGCAACTTGTTGTGGTTTTACTGTTGATGATGCTATCGCTTGCTTGACACAATAACAAACCGCTTCCCAAATTTCGTTACTTGATTGCTCAGCGAAATTGGCGTTATCACGGAAGAGCGTAATATCGCGTTTGGCAGATGCTAACATATTGCCGGACATATCAAAGACCCCGGCGCGTGCACTGCCTGTGCCAACATCGATACCAATAACGACTTTATCGTTATCTTTTAATCGTGCATGTGAATTATTCATTTTCCCTCCAAGGTGCTAACTGCAATGAATTGCGAGGTGACAAGTTAGAGATCAACACTGTTTGGTACAATAACAAGGTCACGAATAGTGACATTGCGTGGGCGAGTTAGCATAAATAATACGGCTTCAGCGACTTCAATCGGTTGCATTAAGCTACCATTTGCCAGAGCTTCTTCCATTTTTTCTTTCGGCCAATCATCGAGTAAGGCTGTCACTACAGGGCCAGGTAATACCGCACCAACACGGACACCATGTTCAGAAACTTGGCGGCGAGTTGAATGGACGAAGGCTTGGACAGCAAATTTTGATGCGGTGTAAATTGGCTCCCAGATCACTGGGACTACACCTGCAATTGAGCTGGTGAATAATACATCACCTGATTTTTGGGCAATAAAATGAGGTAGCACTGCGCGAACACAACGGAAGGCCGCATTAATGTTTAAGTTTAAAACTTTATCCCATACATCTGGGTCACCCTCAGCAACAGGGCCGCCAATATAAGCACCGGCATTAGCATGGAAAATATCTAAGCCGCCTGCTTTTTGTAAGATGGCATCTAACATTCCATCAACTTGTTCTGGCTTCATTAAATCGACTACTAATGGAATCGCATTTTCACCTAGTTCCTCAACAAGTTGGTTTAATCGCTCTTCAGCACGGTCAATTAGAACGACTTTTGCACCCGCCTTGATCAGTGTACGTGCGCATTCAAGCCCGATACCTGAGGCAGCTCCGGTAATTGCTGCGACTTTGTTCTCAATAGAAATAGCCATAATTTACTCCAATCGGATATTTTAGCGAAATATAAGAATGAAAAGCGTCTGAAATTAATGAAACAGCAATGAGTCACAACAATGGATAGGTGGCTACATGCGATGGATTGATAGTATTTATTTTGCAGTTTATCAACTCATGCATCATCAATTTCAATTTTGCTCAATCGATGTAGCAGTATTGCGACTTTTCGACTTTGGTGTCAAGCTAGTAAAAAATGGAGATAAGAATCTGTGACAAAGATCAGACAAAATAAGAAAACAACGATCTATGACCTTGCCGAATTAGCTGGGGTTTCAGCGAGTGCAGTGAGTGCAATACTCAACGGTAATTGGCAAAAAAGGCGAATTAGCGCACAACTTGCGGAAAAAGTGATCCGCATCGCCGAAGAACAAAATTATGCAGTTAACAAGCAAGCCAGCTTATTGCGCAGTAATAAATCCAAAATAATTGGTATGTTGGTTCCGAAGTATGACAACCGCTATTTTGGCTCTATTGTTGAGCATTTTGAAGAAATGGCGCGTGAAAGGGGGCTATTTCCTATTATTACTTGTACGCGGCGTGACCCAAAGTTAGAAATAGAAGCTGCACGCGCAATGATTTCTTATCAGGTTGATTGGTTGATTTCAACAGGGGCAACGAACCCGGATAAAATTACTGAAATTTGCCAAGCTTCGGGGGTTTCGACCTTAAATTTAGACTTACCGGGCTCGTTGGCGCCTTCGGTTATTTCAAATAACTATCTTGGTGCAAAAAATTTAACCCAACGTATTTTAAGCAAAAATAAGTCTCAAACATCAATAAATGAAGCCTTAATTTTTATTGGTGGTCGTGAACATGACCACAATACACGTGAACGTATTCGTGGGTTTATTGATGCGCATAATGAAAAAGGTATCACGGTTCCACAAGAAAATATTTTGGCTTGTGGTTATGCCCCCGAAAAAGCTGAAAAAGCACTCTCACAGTTTTTTGAACAGAATAATGATGATCCACAGAAAATAGTGAAATGCGGTTTGTTTATTAATTCAACTATTTCATTAGAAGGGGTTATTGATTGGTTAGGTAAACAGGGCTATATCGGCTCACAGCAACCCCACTTAGGCTGTTTTGACTGGGACCCTTTTGTTGCACTTTTAGGTAATGACATCGAAATGGTTAAACAGGACGTGCCAACGATGCTAAATCATATTTTTGAGTTGATAGATAATGAAAATAGCAAAGCACAATTAATTGAAGTGTTACCTGTGGGGGTGGTTAAAGAGTGATATTAAGAAAGTGCCGCTTATCGTTGGTGACCAATAAGCGGCGGAAGGTCATTATTTATTCAGTGTTGTAACCAATAATTGGTGGCGTTGGTTATAGAATTTTGTATAGGTCATATACCCAGCCAGTATGGTTGAAAGGCTTGCTGTACCTAACAACATAAAAGTCACCATAATCTGGTACTTAACAGCTTGTAATGGGTCAACTCCAGCGAAAATCAACCCAGACATCATGCCCGGTAAGCTGACAATTCCCACTGTTTTGGCAGAATCTACCGTTGGGATCAATGATGCTCGGATACTGTCACGAATAATAGCAGCGGAAGCAACTTTGGGCGTTGCCCCTAAACTAAGCATTTCTTGAATTTGTTGTTGCTGGCTTGAAAACCGTTGACCAAGGTTATTAAAGCATAACCCTACCGCAATCATGGCGTTACCCGCAATCATTCCAGTAATAGGAATTACCTGCATAGGCGTAAATGCAATGGCATTGGTTAATATCAGAATTAACAATGTAAGAAATGTGCCAGAGGTAATGGCAATTAATGCAGTAACATAAATTTTATCAATATATTTGCTTCTTTTCTTAGCGTTCCACGCAGCATTGACACAAATAAACATCACCAATGCAATCGTGAGCAATTCGTGATCAACATTAAAAATATATTTTAGAATGTAGCCAGCGATCAATAGTTGAATAATCGCTCGGCAAGTACTCCAGATAATATCTTTTTCAAGGGATAGTTTTTCTTTATGGCTAATAAAAATAGCCACGAGGACTAACAGGATTGAAAAGGTTAAGGATTCATTGGAAATAGTTGGTTGATGCACAGTGATATCCTATGATTCGTTGTGATGAACAGGAAGGGTGATAACTTCATTGGTATGAGCGATTTCATCTTGGTCATGAGTTACCCATAGCACGCCTATTTTTTTGTCACTAGTTAAATGATGGATAAATTCATTCACTATAATTTTGTTTTCTTCATCAAGGGCACTGGTGATTTCATCTAATAGCAAGACTTGCGGAAGAAATTGTAAGTTTCTAATAAGAGAAATACGCTGTTTTTCTCCTCCAGAGAGTTCATTGATCCCTTTATCCAAAATAGATTCATGTAGAGAAAATTGGTGCAAATCACTGATGACTTTGTCTTTATTAAATGGCAACTTTCGAATTTGATAGGGAAAAACGAGGTTGTCATACACAGTTTGCCCAAATAAAGTGGGCGTTTGAGTACAGTAAGAAACCTGCTGACGATAAGTTTCTGGGAGGATGGTATTGATATCTTTCCCTTGAAACTTAATCGTTCCTTGAGTAGGTGAAATTAACGAGGCCACTATTTTTAATAAGGTACTTTTACCGCAGCCGGAAGGACCCGTAATCAGTTTAAAGTCGCCTGCCTGTAAGTTAATCTGCACATTATCAAGAATTATTTTTTGCTCAATGCTATAGCCAATGTTACTAAGTTGTAATAGCAAGTTGCTTTGTTCCATATTATCAATGACCTATAAATTAAGTGTGCAGCATTTAGTGTAAATGATATTCATTCAATATCTTACTCAATAATACAGCGCTGATATTGTTCAATATCAATTTAGATATAACTAATATTATGCGCCAATTAATTGAAAAATTATAGGGGAAGAAAAAATACACTTCTAATGAAGTAGGACAACGTAGATGAGTTCTAGGAAAGATTTGTACAGTTGAAAATAAAGCACAAATAATCATTCAAATTATTATTTTGAACATATGTGCATTCAGAATTTAGGATGGTATTTAATTTGAGAGATATCTCTTTTTTTTACATAAATAATATAGAGTTTAACTAGTGATGATATTATATTAATAATACCAAGTAATCTAATCTGCACTTAATATTTTGTTGTCTCTCTAAGGCAACACTATATTTATTTCATCTATATATTAAATATCACATCATGACATTAAGGAATTAAAATGAAAAAATTTAGTGGCTATAACACCAACTTTTCACTTGATGGCAAGGTCGCTTTAATTACAGGGGGAGCTGCAGGCATTGGGTTGGCGATTGCTCAACTGTTTGTTGAAAAAGGGGCTAAAATTGCCTTAATTGATAAGTCAGATAAAGTAGTGAAAATTGCGGAGAAATTAAAAAATTCAATTGGTATTCAATGTGATATAACAAATTCTGAGGCGGTTTCTCAGATGGTAAAACAGGTTGTTGAGCATTATGGTACATTAGATATTGTCGTCAATAGTGCTGGAATTGTAGCGCTTGCTCCCGCTGAAAATTTAAGTGAGTCAGACTGGGATTTAACCATGAACGTGAATTTAAAAGGGACTTTTTTGGTTTGCCAATCTGCAGGTAATGTTATGATTAATAATGGAAAAGGGAAAATTATTAATATGGCGTCACAAGCAGGCGTGATTGCCTTAGACCAACATGCCGCCTATTGTGCGAGTAAAGCAGCGATTATTGGTTTAACCCAAGTATTAGCACTTGAATGGAGCCCTAAAGGGATACAAACCAACGCCATTTCACCAACTATTGTGATGACAGAACTGGGCAAAAAAGCGTGGGAAGGTGAAAAAGGTGATGAAATGAAAGAAAAAATTCCTGCAAGGCGTTTTGCGGAACCGTCCGAAATTGCCGCATGTGCATTATTTTTGGCCAGTGATGCATCCGATATGATCACCGGACATAATTTGGTTATTGATGGTGGCTACAGTATCCAATAGTGATATTTAATAATAATGAATAAAGTGAGTATGAGTAGCTACTCGCTTTATTTATTATTGATGATTTTATTTAAATAAAAAATAAGCCAAATAACATAGGTATTATTTGGCTTGTAATAGAAAATTACAAAGTAGGATAACAGATATTAATTATTGCTATATCAATTAATCATTAGGTTTTAATAATGAAAGCGACATAGTAATAAGCTTTTCTACGGTGAAACCAAAATATTCAAATAATTGGTTTGCAGGAGCTGACTCCCCAAAGCTATTCATTCCCATGACCAATCCATCAATTCCTACATATTTACGCCAGTAATCACTGATACTGGCTTCGATAGCAATACGGTGCCGAACGTGATTGGGTAAAACGCGCTGTTGGTACTCTAAGGGTTGTTGGTCAAAGGTATCTGTTGAAGGCATCGAAATAACATTCACATTAAACCCTTGTTCAGTCAGTTGTTTCCAAGCTTCAACCGCTAATGTGACTTCAGAGCCTGTGGCAATTAATAGTAATTCAGGGTTTTCACTATTACTGCGCAAAATATATCCACCATATGCAATATTGGCGAGTTGTTCAGTTGTTCGCGAATATTGTATTAGGTTTTGCCGCGATAATATCAAGGCGGTTGGCGTATGTTTCGCTAAGATAGCTTGTTGCCAAGCCACCGCTGTTTCTACTTGGCAACAAGGGCGCCAGACTGACAAATTAGGTGTTGCACGTAGTGAAACAAGTTGCTCAACAGGTTGGTGCGTTGGGCCATCTTCACCTAATCCAATGGAATCGTGAGTATAAATGAGTATTTGGGGTAATTTCATTAATGCGGCCATTCTCACGGCATTTTGCGCATATTCAGAGAACATCAAAAAAGTTGCTGTGTAAGGGCGAAAACCGCCGTGTAATGCAATTCCATTAGCAATGGCGGTCATACCAAACTCTCTGACGCCATAGTGAATATAGTTGCCTGAAGGCTGTTCATTAATTGGCAGTGACCCAGACCAATAGGTGAGGTTGCTTGGGGCTAAGTCTGCGGAACCACCGATTAATTCAGATAAAACAGGGCCAATAATATTGAGTGTATTTTGTGACGCTTTACGTGTAGCTATCGTTGCAGGGTTTTCATTTAATTGTTGAATGAAGTTATCAATGATATCTGTAAATTTTTCAGGAAGTTGATTGGATAATCGCTGCGTTAGCTGCTCGGCAAGTTCTGGGTATTGTTTGGCATATTCTCGTAATGCTTGCTCCCAACGTAATTGCTGTTCAGCACCATGTTCTAGGGCATTCCAAGGCTGGTATATTTCATCAGGAATAACAAAAGGCGGATACGCCCAACCGAGTTGTTGACGAGTCAGCGCTATTTCGTCTTGCCCTAATGGAGCACCATGAGAATCGGCTGTCCCGGCTTTATTGGGAGACCCATAACCAATAGTGGTTCTGCAAATAATGAGGGTTGGTTTCGAGGTTTGTTGGCGAGCTTGTTCAATGGCCGCTTTGATTGCAGGCCGAGAATGTCCATCGACTTGGCGAATAACATGCCAGCCATAAGCTTCAAAACGCTTTGCGGTATTATCAGTAAACCAACCTTGAGTATTACCATCAATAGAAATACGGTTATCATCATAAAAGGCAATGAGTTTATTGAGTTTTAGCGTTCCTGCTAATGAACACACCTCATGGGAGATCCCCTCCATTAAGCAGCCATCACCTAAAAATGTGTAGGTATAGTGGTCGACAACGGGGAAACCAGAGCGATTAAACGTAGCAGCCAACGTTTTTTCTGCTATTGCCATACCAACCGCGTTGGCAATGCCTTGGCCTAAAGGACCTGTAGTGGTTTCAACGCCGGGGGTATAGCCTAATTCAGGATGACCCGGTGTTTTGGAATGGAGCTGACGGAACTGTTTTAAATCGTCGATAGATAAATCATAGCCCGTTAAATGAAGTAAGCTATAGAGCAGCATTGATGCATGGCCGTTTGACAAGACGAAACGGTCACGATTAGGCCAATTCGGGTCAGCAGGGTTGTGCTGTAAGTAATCTCGCCATAGGACTTCGGCAATATCAGCCATTCCCATTGGTGCGCCGGGGTGGCCTGAGTTGGCTTGCTGTACGGCATCTATTGAAAGAAATCGAATGGCATTGGCTAATTTATTTTGTGGTTGAGTGGACATTACAAAGCTCCCAAAGTAAAAGCGCCTAAAGTAAAACTAACGTTCCCCATTTTCATACTCACTGATTCGAGCCACTTTCGGCGCTGACCGTCCCCCTTCATAATGGGATGCCAGCCATGTGTCGACAATGGTTTTAGCCAGTTCAGGGCCAATCACACGGGCACCAAAGGTAATAATTTGTGCATCATTACTTTTTTGTGCTCGTTCAGCGGAGTATGTGTCATGGCACAGTGCTGCTCGAATGCCTGTGACTTTATTAGCAACAATGGACATACCAATTCCGGTACCACAAATTAAAATACCGCGCTGGTGTTTACCTTGTACGATTGCAGTTGCAACAGCGTGGGCAACATCAGGATACATTTCATCTGCAACCCCAGTATTTAAGCAGTAATCAGTCACTTCAATGTTTAATTCTGCTAAGTGAGCCTTAATCAAATCTTTCATTTCAAATGCAGCGTCATCTGCACCAATAGCAATAGATAGCATGATAGAGATCCTTATTGTTGAACAAAAGTTCATTAATCAATCAAATGTACTATTTAGAAAATAGGATCTTATGAACAAATAATCAATAGGTGAACATATGTTTTTATTTTTGTGATGATGAATTCTGTGATCTACAGCTTCAAATTTAATTTTTTTTGCCAAAAATGTAAAAAATAGGCGTTTCAAGGCGATTTTATAAGAATTTTTGCACTGAATCACACTTTGACAATCTGACTATGGGCAAGGATGAAGAAAAGAAGGTATGGTTAATTTGTATCTTCATTGAACTTATGTTCATTTTACAAACCGCCGAGGATAGAACTATGTGTGAACACTGTGATTCAAAAGCAACGATGAGCGAAAGCATTCCAGAAAAAATGAAAGCCGTGGTTGCTTATGCACCAAAAGACTACCGTTTAGAAACTGTCGATGTCCCTAAAATTAGTGAAGAAGAAATTTTGGTTCGCGTAGAAGCTTGTGGTATCTGCGCGGGTGATGTGAAGGCTTTTGAAGGTGCGCCAAGCTTTTGGGGGGATGCAGAGCAGCCCGCTTATATCAAGGCACCGATGATCCCAGGGCATGAATTTATTGGCCATGTCGTAGGCTTTGGTTCAAAAGTTGAAGGTTTTGCATTAGGTGACCGTGTTATTTCTGAGCAAATCGTACCTTGCTGGGAATGCCGTTTCTGTAAACGCGGTGAATACTGGATGTGTGAGAAGCATGACTTGTATGGTTTCCAAAACAACGTGAACGGCGGTATGGCGCAATATATGAAGTTCACCAAAGAGGCCATTAACTACCATGTACCTGTTGAGATGCCAATTGAAGACGCTATTTTAATTGAACCTTACGCCTGTTCTTTACATGCGGTGCAGCGTGCCAATGTCAAATTGGGTGATGTCGTCGTGCTTTCGGGGGCGGGAACATTAGGCCTAGGCATGATTGGTGCAATTAAAAAATCCGGTGCAGGCAAGTTAGTCGTTCTGGATTTATTTGATAAACGTCTTGAATTAGCAAAAGAATTTGGTGCTGATATCGTATTAAACCCTAAACGTGATGATGTAGATAAAATTGTCAAAGAGATGACTGAAGGTTATGGCTGTGACATTTACATTGAAGCGACTGGGGCCCCTAAATCGGTAGAGCAAGGTCTTAAGATGATCCGTAAATTAGGTACTTTTGTTGAGTTTTCTGTATTTAAAGACCCTGTGACAGTGGATTGGAGCATTATCAGTGACCGCAAAGAACTGGATTTATTAGGTTCTCACCTTGGCCCATATTGCTACCCGTTAGTGATTGAAGGCATTGGTAATGGTGATTTCCCAACTAAAGGGGTGGTGACGGATATCTTACCTTTAGATAAATTTGCGGAAGGTTTTTCGATGATGGCGAAAGGTGACCCGCACATTAAAGTGGTTCTCGACCCAAACCTGTAGTGCTGTAGTGGGTTGAAAAAAATACGAAATTAAAAATATAACGATAAAAATTGGACCTGAATAAATGTCACCCTACCAAGGCTTGTTATTCAGGTCCTAACCCAGCGAACAAGCACTGAGGTCAACAATATGATAATCAATAAACTGTCTAAAGTAACGGGGTTTTCACCAAAGTTACTACTTGGCTATTTTGGCGTCCTGATCTTTATGATGGGGGAAGGGCTTGAACAAGGCTGGTTGTCGCCTTTTATTATTAGCCGTGGAATGAGTATTGAAGAGTCTTCATTACTGTTTAGTGTGTATGGTTTTTTTGCTGCTGTCGCCGCGTGGTTATCCGGTGTGTTGGCTGAAATTTATACTGCTCGTCGTGTGATGATTTTTGGTTTTGTGATGTTTGTGATTGGCTCGGTTATTTTCTTATCTGTTGGTTTACCGAGTAACAGCCTGTCTATCATGATCCCAACCTATGCGTTGCGTGGTTTTGGTTATCCAATGTTTGCCTACGGCTTCTTAGTTTGGGTGGCCTATGAGGCGCCAATTAAAAAATTGGGCTCTGCTGTCGGGATCTTCTGGTTTGTTTATAGTGGCGGACTCGGTGTTTTAGGGGTGATGTATTCGAGTTATGCGCTGCCAATTTTAGGTGAAATGGCAACGTTATGGAGTGGACTAATTTTTGTCACTATCGGGGCATTTATTGCTATCGCGCTTAACCGCAACAAAGCGGGAGATACACCGGACTCACCGAAAGAAAAAGTTTCACTTAGCTATGTGTTTAAAGGGATCACGATTGCGTTTGAAAACCCAAAAATTGGTTTAGGTGGCATTGTTCGTACTATTAATACCTCTGCAGCGTATGGTTTTGTGATCTTCATGCCAATGTTTCTTGCCGACTTTGGTTTTTCCCGCACAGAATGGTTACATATCTACGCAGCACTTTGGACAGTAAACATCGCTTTTAATCTGATCTTTGGCGTTGTCAGTGACCGTATCGGTTGGCGCAATATTGTGATTTGGTTTGGTTGTGTCGGCTGTATGGTTTGTACCTTAATG
Organism: Providencia sp. PROV156; assembly: GCF_028480905.1. Lineage (NCBI taxonomy): Bacteria > Pseudomonadati > Pseudomonadota > Gammaproteobacteria > Enterobacterales > Morganellaceae > Providencia > Providencia sp. PROV156. The sequence continues at coordinate 132,759 of NZ_JAMPPE010000006.1, forward strand.
TTTTATTACGTGCCTTATTATTTTGGGCACAATTATACCCTGATGATGATAGCCGCTGGCTTATTTGGTGCATGCCTCGCTGGATACGTACCACTTTCAGCCATCATGCCGAGTTTAGCGCCTGAAAATAAAGGTGCAGCAATGTCAGTCCTTAATTTAGGGGCAGGGTTAAGCACTTTTGTCGGTCCTGCATTAGTTGGGCTCTTTATTAGTAGTGTAGGTGCTTTTGGCGTGATTTGGATTTTCTCGGGGCTCTATTTATTTAGTGCGATATTGATGAAATTTATTACTGTGCCGGCTGAATTACTTGAAAAGTCGGCAGAGATGCAGCTAACACCAGAAAATAAGTAAATGAGGGAATTATGAACAGAATCATTAATGAACCTGATCTTGTTGTTGAAGATGCCATTCAAGGCTATTTGAAAGCGCACCCTGAATATTTTGCGCAGACTGATAATGCGCGCGTATTAAAATACCCAAAAGCACCAATACAAGGGAAAGTGGGCATTGTTACTGGTGGTGGCTCCGGCCATGAACCTGCATTTTTAGGCTATGTGGGCGAAAACATGTTAGATGCGGTGGCAATTGGTGAAATTTTCTCCTCGCCAACCGCTGGGGCATTTTTAGATGCGTTCAAAGCCGCAGACAGTGGGGCGGGCGTTGCTTGTTTATATGGTAATTATGCAGGCGATAACATGAACGTCAAAATGGCGATGAAAAAAGCTGAAAAAGCGGGTATGAAAGTTAAAACCGTGGTTGCTACCGATGACGTCGCTTCAGCCCCTGCGAGCGAGAAAGAAAAGCGCCGTGGTGTCGCGGGTGAAATACTCATGTGGAAAGTGGGTTCTGCCGCAGCAAGTAAAGGCTATGATTTAGACGGCGTGATTAATGCGGCACAAAAAGCGATTAATAACTGCCATTCTATTGGTGTTGGGCTAACGTCTTGTACCATTCCAGCGGTGGGTCATCCAAATTTTCATATTGAAGATGGGATGATGGAGCTCGGTATTGGCCACCATGGTGAGCCAGGCATTGAAATCATGCCAATCCAGTCTGCAGCGCAAATGGCACAAACTATGTTAACGCCAATCTTAGATGATATGCAGGCAAAACAAGGTGATGAAGTCGTCGTATTGGTTTCAGGATTAGGTGCCACACCCGTAATGGAATTGTATATCTATTATGCAGAGGTTGAAAAACAACTCAGCGAAAAAGGCGTGCGTATTGTTCGTAACTATGTTGGTAACTATTTTACGTCATTAGAAATGATGGGGGTAACGCTGACATTAATGAAAGTGGATGATGAATTGAAAGCATTGATGGATGTCCCTGCATATTCATTGGGTCTAACACAGGTCAAATAAGGAGACAACTATGCAAGTTATTTCAACGGGCAACGGCAAGGAAATTACCCTTGATTTAGTGAACATTATTGTTTCTAACCGTGAATACCTCAGCGATATTGATGGAGCAATAGGGGATGGAGACCATGGCATCAATATGGCAAAAGGTTTTAATCTATGCGCTAAAGCAATCGCGGACCGTGAATTATCACTCAGTGAAGGCTTTGAAGAGATTTCTGATGCCTTGATGGAAGGTATTGGCGGTTCAATGGGGCCACTTTATGGCAGTTTCTTTATGGGAATGTCAGACAGCATTTCAGGGAAAAATGAGTTATCGCAACAAGATTTTCTTGCTATGTTGAAAAATGGGCTATCCGAACTGCAAGACATCAGCAGTGCAACAGTGGGTGACAAGTGCCTAATGGATACATTGATCCCTGCGGTTAATGCCTTTGAAGAGGCAACAAAAGCAGGGAAAAACTTTAAACAAGCGCTTGATGCGATGCAGGCCGCTGCAGTTGCAGGCCGTGATTCCACGGTAGATTTAGTGGCTAAAATTGGCCGTGCAAGCCGCCTTGGTGAGCGTTCAAGAGGCGTGTTAGATGCAGGCGCGACTTCTTGTTGTTTATTATTATGCCAATTAGCGCAAAGTGTTGAAAAACAGAGCGCATTAACCAATGCATAATTGTTTTATATAACTCTTTTCGTGGATATATAGTCAAAAACCATTGCTATATATCCACTCTCTTTTATAACTCACTTATTAATTGCCACTAGAAACGCTATACTAAAACCTTATCATCCTTGTTGCGATTAACACCAATAAAGAGGAAACCACTATCTTATGGATAGATCACAAACATCTTCCGAAATCGAGCTACTGACTGAAATTGCGATAGCTTATTATCGCGATGAAATTACTCAGGAAGAGATCGCCAATAAGTTTGGTATATCGCGAATTAAGGTGGGGCGCTTACTTAAGCGAGCAAAAGAAGAAGGTATTGTTGAGATCAATGTTCGCTATCATCCTATTTTTAGCACTCAGCTAGAGCAACAGCTACTTTCTCGTTTTCCGATTTCCCGTGCGTTGATTGCCCTCGATCATCCCGATGAAGAACAACAACGCTATCAAGTTGGCACACTTGTCGCTAATTATTTATCGACAACATTACGTGACAATATGATAGTCACCGTCGGTCAGGGGCGAAATGTCGCGGTGGTAGCCGATAGTGGCGGGGCCGTTCCTGAAAAAGATTGCCGTTTTATTTGCGGAATCGGCGGAACACACCGGCCTGGCGACTCTATCAATGCGGACCATATCAGCCGTCGCTTAGCGAAGAAATTTGGCGGAACCAGTGAAACCCTATACGCCCCTGCTTATGTTGAAAATAACGAATTAAAGCAATCTTTTATGAAAAATGGGACCATTAAGGAAACCTTAGATCGCGCCCGTAAAGCGGATATTGCCTTAATTGGTATTGGCGATATGAATGAAGATAGCTATATGGTCAAACTAGGCTGGTTTACACCGCGTGAAATTGTTGATGCGAGTTTGAATCAAGGGGTGATTGGCGATATCGCGGGTTATGATTTTTTTAATGCGCAAGGGCAACATGTTGATACGGTGATGAATGACCGAGTAATTGGCCTAAGCATAGAAGAACTCAAGAAAATTCCTTGCGTAATAGCGATTGCTTCCGAATCCTCCAAGGCCATGGCTATCATGGGGGCGCTGCGTACGGGGGCGATTGATATTATTGCAACGAGTGCGAGTAATGTGCGGACGATTTTGAAGATGTCCCAATAGCTCGTCATACTCCAAGCTGTAGCGTTGTTGACTACGTTCATTCGCATTAGTCACATACTTGTGTATGCTCCTAACGACTCGTTCACTTGTCGCCTAGCTACAACTTGAATTATTTAGAGCTATTATTTGTCATACTTCAAGCTGTAGCGTTGTTGACTACGTTCATTCGCATTAGTCACATACTTGTGTATGCTCCTAATGACTCATTTACTTGTCGCCTAGCTACAACTTGAATTATTTAGAGCTATTATTTGTCATACTTCAAGCTGTAGCGTTGTTGACGACACTCACTTATTCGTTTTCTGCTTAGTTATGACCCCTAACTATTTAGGGTATCTATTATAAAATAGGTTTGCATCACCTAATTAGTTGCCTTATTATTTTTATGTAAACCTTTGGGAGATGGCATTCCTCCTTATATAAAACCGCCCGTAGAGGGCTGATGATGCCTACGTTAACCTTTTCATTTGATGGGGTACGTAGGTATTATGTGCCCTAATTTAGGGCATAAATGATCTATACTCGTCATACTTCAAGTTACATGGGTGTTGACTGCATTGCGCTAGCCGAATTACATACTTGTGTATGCTCATCGGACTATCTTCGTTTGTCGCCTTCATGTAACTCGAATTATTTAGAGTATAACTGGGAGACTTTCCTTTCATTTATCCCGCCAGACATTAAAGGAAGTTTCTATGTATGCCTCATTATTTGCAATTGCGATTGGTTCAGTGCTTGGCGGATGGCTAAGATGGTTTGTTAGCCTAAGACTCAATCACCTTTACCCAAATATTCCTCTAGGTACCGTTGCGGTCAATTTGGTTGGCGGCTTTGTCATTGGTTTTGCCATTTCGTACTTTGCCAATGCAAATATTAGCCCTGCCTATAAATTATTCATTGTGACGGGTTTCTGTGGTGCATTTACCACCTTTTCGACCTTTTCACTCGAAGTGTTGGTGCTAATCCAAGAAGGTAAATTGGGTTTCGCTATTAGCACCATTGCTATCCACGTAATTGGTGCCTTAATATTTACCTTGCTTGGTATGTTATGCCATCATTGGCTGACACAGGGATAATTTATTTATTCGCTAATAAATGATGCGCAGTGGCTTCATCGGTCACTAAACCTGTTACCCAACCGCCATTCATAACGGCTTGAATGGCTTTTGTTTTGTGTGCGCCACCCGCAAATGCGATCACAGGCTTATTTGGGGAGGGAAACAGCGGAACACTGGTGTGCGTGTCATCCAAAGCCGTAGAAAGTCGCTCACCGTTAGCTTGAATAAAATGCCCCAATAGCTCTGCGGCGACACCTTTTTCTAACAACATTTCCAATTGTTCATCCGTGACGAAACCTTCAGAATTGAGCGGGCATCCTTTACCGACTTCGCCAATACCAATAAAGGTAATATCTGCATTCAGGGCTTTCTCCGTGACTTCCTTATACACGCGATGTTGGCACCACATTGCTTTATCTTCTGGGCTATCAGCATAAAGAGGTGCAGGTAGAATATAGTGTCGGCATTGTAATTTTTCTGCAAAGCGTAATGGAATATCATAGCGTGTTGCTGAGCTATCACGGGCAATAGCGCCTATTAATGAAACACATTGGTGCTGAGAGGTTTCTAGGTAAGGAAGAGCGTCAATAATACTGCGTAATGTTCTGCCTGAACCGATACCAATAACTTGAGGTTTATCGGGTTCGATTAATTGCTCCATGAGCTCAGCACCTGCCACTGAAATCATGTCGAGTGTCGCTTCTGTATCTAGTTGCCCTGACGGGATGACAAAGCAATGTGTTAGGTGATACTTTTGCTGGATTTCATTAGCGAGTCTTAAACACTCCGTAATCGGGTGCGTGATTTGCACCTGAACCATACCTTGTTCTTTTGCTAATGAAATAAGGCGTTGGGCGACTTGTCTTGATAGCCCAAGTTCATGCGCAATTTCCTGTTGTGTTTTGCCTGCCACAAAATATAGCCATGCCGCACGTGCAGCTTGTTCCATTTTTTTTAATTCTTTCTGCATGAACATTCTCCTGCTGGTTTCGCTTATTGTAATTCTGGGCAATTGTTTATTAAAAGGGCAAAAGTCAATACTGTGAGCATTATCGCAGTAATTGTGATCAGATTGAAACTAAAATATAACAAACGGGCATATGCCCAAAAAAATAGCAATTATTTAATTTTAGGGTAAGGAGTCACAATGCTAAAGCAGAAATCAGTGTGGATGCACATCGGTGCTGGGTCATTTCATCGTGCTCACCAAGCGTGGTATTTGCACCGCTTGTGTCAACAAGGGGATGATAGTTGGTCAATTGCCTTAGGGAATATTCGCAATGATGCGAATGCATTGCTTGATAACTTAACCAAGCAAAATGGGGAATATACCCTTGAAACAGTTTCACCTGAAGGTGAGCGTCATTATGAAAAAATTACTTCAGTGCGCAAAGTATTGCATTGGGATGAGAATTTAAGCCAGTTAGTGGAACAAGGTTGTGATAAAGCAACACGTGTTATTGCTTTTACAGTCACAGAAGCGGGCTATTATTTAACCCCACAGCATGAGTTAGATGCAGAACAGCCAGACATTAAAGCAGATTTAACGGGCAAAATGAGCACGATATATGGTGCATTAACACAAATTTTACGTGCACGTTTAGCAGCTCATGGTGAACCTGTGACCTTGTTAAATTGTGATAATTTGCGCCACAATGGCGAACGCTTTAGACACGGCTTTTTATCGTTTTTACAATTAAAAGGTGAAACTGAGCTGTACCAATGGGTGAAAGAAAATACGCGTTCGCCGAATACCATGGTTGATAGGATCACGCCTCGCCCAACCCCAGATGTGGCTGAACGTGTAAAACAGCATACTGGTTGGGATGATAAAGCACCTGTTATGGGAGAGGCATTCATTCAGTGGGTGATTGAAGATGACTTTATTAATGGACGTCCTGCATTAGAAAATGTCGATGTAGAAATGGTTGAGTCCGTTTTACCTTGGGAAGAAGCGAAGATTCGTATTCTGAATGCAAGCCACAGTTGCATTGCTTGGGCAGGCACCTTAATCGGTTTGAGCTTTATTGATGAAAGCACCCGCCAATCTGCTATCAAACAAATGGCATGGAATTATGTGACACAAGATGTGATCCCGTCATTATCGCCGAGTCCTCTCGATTTAGAACAATACCGTGATGTGGTACTCGCACGCTTTAGTAATCCTTATATTCAGGATACTAACCAACGTGTAGCCGCAGATGGCTTATCAAAAATACCTGGTTTTATTACGCCAACACTCCAAGAATGCTATCAGCGTCAGCAGACTCCGGCTGCGACGGCTGTGCTGCCCGCTTTATTTTTCGTATTTTTACAGCGCTGGGCTCGTGGTGAATTACCTTATGAATATCAGGATGGTGTGTTGGATGTGGCACTATATCAAAAAATGATGAATAGCAGTGACGCATTGTCGCAATTTGTCTCAAGTGAAATGTTGTTCGGCTCACTCGCTCATTCTACTGAATTCCACGAATTGATGAGCAACACGGTTGAAAAAGTTGAAAATTGGCTCAAGTCACCTCAACAACCTCTGTAAGGAGAAAGGCGATGTACCTCGGAATTGACCTAGGCACTTCAGAACTTAAGGCCGTATTAATTAATGCTCAGGGCGAAATTGTTGCCTCAAGTCACATGGCATTAACAGTACAAAGGCCACATTCTCAGTGGGCAGAACAATCACCAGATAGTTGGTGGGAAGCCACTAACGCGGTTGCGGCTACCTTGCGCCAAAAAGCCCCAGAAGCATGGGCAGCGGTGAAAGCGATTGGTTTATCGGGCCAAATGCACGGCGCAGTATTATTAAACAGCGAACACCAAGTACTTCGTGACTGTATCTTATGGAATGACACCCGCAGTGCGAAGGAATGTGAATGGTTAATGGCAAATCACCCTGAGTTTCTAACGATTGGTGCTAATTTAGTGATGCCAGGTTTCACGGCGCCCAAGTTATTGTGGGTCGCACGCCATGAACCAGAAATATTCAAACAAGTTGCTAAGGTATTGCTTCCTAAAGATTATTTACGTTGGAAAATGACTGGTCAATTTACCAGTGATATGTCTGATGCGTCGGGCACATTATGGCTAGATGTGGCTAAGCGTGATTGGTCTGATGAACTATTGGCTGCAACTAATCTAACTCGTGAACAAATGCCTTCTTTAGTTGAAGGCGCTGAAAAAAGCGGTGTGTTACGGGCGGATTTAGCTTCCCAATGGGGGCTTAGCGCCGATGTAATTATCGCTGGTGGAGGCGGTGATAATGCGGCTTCTGCTGTTGGTGTTGGTGCGGTTAATGACGGTGATGCTCTAATTTCTTTGGGCACCTCTGGCGTCATTTTTGTGGTTAATAATCAGCTACAAGCAGCACCACACCAAGGCGTCCATGCATTTGCTCATGCATTGCCAAATCGTTGGCACCAAATGAGTGTGATGTTAAGTGCTGCCAACTGTTTGCGTTGGCTTTGCCAGCTTCTTTCCACAACGGAAAACCAGCTAATGGATGAAGTGGGGCAATTGACCGATGACGAGAAGAAGCAAGCTCCAGTATTTTTGCCTTACCTATCAGGGGAAAGAACACCCCATAATGACCCTTACGCAATGGGCTCATTCTTTGCGTTAAAAAATGAAACAACGCGTGCTCAGCTTGGTTATGCGGTGATTGAAGGAGTGACCTTCGCTCTGGCGGATGGCATGCAGGTTTTAACGCAAACGGGAACGCAAATTAGCCGGTGTAGCTTAACAGGGGGAGGAGCACGTAGTCCTGTTTGGGCGCAGCTTATTGCTGATGTTATCGATATACCGATTGTGACTCACCCGGCGAGTTCGTCGGGGGCTTTAGGTGCGGCTCGTTTGGCATGGCTGGTGGACGGCGGTAATACAGAAACCGTGTGCCAAAAACCAGAAGTGCTGAGTACCTATTTACCACAAAAACAGTGCCAAACTTGGTTAAATCAACGGCTTGATGTTTTCCGTTTATTATACCAACAGCAAAAACAAGCAAGGGAATTATTGCCGCAGTAGGCGAGTGTGGCGGTGTTTCCCTACATATCACCGCCACGGTTATCTCTTCGCGATTGATTAAAATAACAAAATTAAAATGAGGAAACTGCAATGGAACAGAAGCAGTATTGGCTTGGTCTACCTAAGCATTTGTTCTGGGGTTTTATTGCCATCGCTATCTTTATGAGTGGTGATGGCTTTGAAATGGCTTTTTTATCAAAACATATTACTGATTTAGGGTTTACACCGGCGCAATCCGCGATGGTATTTACTGTCTATGGTTTAATGGCAGCCGTTGCGGCGTGGGCATCTGGTGTTGTGGCTGAAATTATCACCCCCCTAAAAGCCATGATGATCGGGTTTATTCTCTGGATTGTCATGCATGCCTTATTTATGGCGTTTGGTCTCGGTATGAAAAGCTATACCTTGATGCTGTTATTCTATGGTATTCGTGGGCTGGCTTATCCATTGTTTATTTATTCATTTATGATGATGCTGGTGCAAGTCATCCCTCGAGCGCATCTTGCTGCGGCTACGGGTTGGTTCTGGGCGATGTACTCGGTAGGTATTGGTGTTATCGGCAGTTATCTGCCTAGTTTTTCAATCCCAATGATGGGTGAAACAGGAACATTATGGATGGCCATCGGTTGGGTCGCTATTGGTGGCGCAATTGCTTATTTTAGCCTACGTAACATTCCAGTTGATCGCTCCAAAGTTAATTTACCCATGAAAGATAAAATGGCTGAATTGTCGCGGGCTGCCACCATTTTATTTACCAACAAAGACATCTTTATGGCAAGTTTAATCCGCATTATCAACACTATTTCGTTGTTTGGTTTTGCAATCATCATGCCATTACTCTTTGTTGACCGCTTAGGGTTCACCATCTCTGAATGGTTACAGATTTGGGCGGTTTTCTTCTTTGTCACTATTTTTACGAATATTTTTTGGGGAATTGTTGGTGAACATATTGGTTGGATCCGCCAAGTCAGGTGGTTTGGGTGCCTAGGTATGGCAATATCCAGCTTAATGTTTTATTACTTACCGGTTTATTTTGGTCATAATTTTGCCATCGCATTAATACCCGCCATTTTATTAGGTATTTTTGTGGCTGCATTTGTTCCAATGACGGCGGTATTCCCAAGTATTGAGCCACACCATAAAGGTGCTGCGGTCTCAATTTATAACCTTTCAGCGGGGCTGAGTAATTTTGCTGCACCGGCAATAGCCAGTTTAGTATTACCTTTCTTTGATATTGTGGGTGTTGTTTGGGCATATACAGGTTTGTATATCTTTGCAGGAATACTGACATTCTTTATTAAAGTTCCACAACCCGGCTTTGAAAATAATCGCAAAATAAAACCAGCTAAGGTAGCGGCTGAACAACAAACTAGTCATTAAATTACTTTATCTATTACTCATTAAACCCTGTAGGTAGTGAATTATCTATGGGGTTTTTCTTTGTTTAAATAAACTTTATTGTCAAAACAAACTAAATTGGAGATGAAGGGATATCATCCTTTTCAACAGCAATATAAAGAGAAACGGTTTAAAAATAAAATAAAGTAGAATATTTCCTATAAATAGAAATATTGGTCATATTTATAAGGTGATTTTTCATCTTATTACGATATTTATTGAAAATACAGCCATAGACAATAGAATATAATTTCATAGATTAAAAAATAAACTATAGTTGATTTGTTTGTAAATAATAAGTTAAATGACATAAAATATTAGCTTATAAACCTGCATTTAGAGAATATTAAGGTGCTTGACCCCTTTCAATGTTATATCTGACTATTTAGTTCACTGCATACCTTTATTCCAAGCTGTTTAAATCCTGTTTAGCTCTCTATACATCTGAATTTTCGGTGTTATGATGAATTTTGTTGCAATTTCGTGTATTTGTAGCGAAATACTCTCTATATTGGTGTTTTGTTGCGCCAAATAAAATTTATAATCTAACCTTAATTAAAATTAATAGTTTTCAATACCAAAAAATAATCTAATAAAAAAAGATAAGTGCGGGGAAAAAGTTATGTCACAGATGTTAGCTCTGTTTCTGATAGTGGGGATATTATATATTGGGGATGCTATAGCCGTTAGAACTAAGGCTTGGATCCCCTCCGTATTTGTATGCGCAGTGCTCTTTCTTTTAGGTTATTGGACTATTTTCCCGAAAGATATTGTGAGTATTGCCGGTATTCCTCAAGTAGTTGCGGTTACCTTAATGTATTTGTTAATTACAAATATGGGAACCTTATTATCGTTAAAAGAATTGTTGCGCCAATGGAAAACTATTCTTATCTCCTTAGCTGGGATTTTAGGCATTATTTTCTTGACCTTTATTGTCGGTATTGCCTTATTTGATTTAAATACTGTATTAGTTGCAGTTCCTCCGTTAGTTGGTGGAATCGTTTCTTCGCTAATTATGTCAAAAGGTGCCGCTGAGGCAGGTTTAGTTGACCTTTCGGTTTTCGCTATTTTAATTTACGTTATGCAGGGGTTTGCAGGTTATCCACTCACTGCCGTGATGTTAAAAAAAGAAGGGCGTCGAGTTCTAGAAAAATATCGCAATGGCCAATGGCAAGAAACATTATCTGTTGATGGCGCAAAAGATGTTGAAGTTAAAGCAGTGGTATCTGAAGATGAAATGCCACGTATGTTCAAGAAAATCCCTAATCACTATAACACCAGCTATTTTAAATTCTTACGCTTAGCTGCGGTAGGGTATTTGGCTTATTTAGCCTCATCTTTTGCAGCCCCTTATGTGAGTATTAGCCCATTTGTGTTGTGTTTATTATTTGGTGTTATTGCCTCTTCGTTAGGTTTCTTAGAAAGACAACCATTACAAAAAGCCAATGGTTTTGGGTTCGCCATTATGGCCTTAATGTTATTTATCTTCGATACATTAAACCATGCGACTCCTGATATGTTATTGCGTCTAGTTTATCCGATGGTGGTGTTAATTAGTGCAGCGGTTATTGGAATGTACCTTGCATCATGGGTGGTTGGTAAAATATTAGGCGTTACCAAAGAAATGGCGTTTGCTGTTGCTCTAACGGCTTTATATGGTTTCCCTGCTGACTACATCATTACTAACGAAGCGATCAACGCATTAACGAAAGATGAAAAAGAACGCCAAGTATTAACTAGCCATATGTTAGGGCCGATGCTAGTTGGTGGCTTTATTTCTGTGACCATGGTTTCTGTTGTATTAGCAGGTATTATGGTGGCTTATATTGTTCCAATTGCAGGGTAAAAAATAATGGAAACAAGTACTTCAAGAATTCAGCGTCATTTAGAACAGTTAGCAGAATATACCGCAACACCGGGGCAGGGCACTACTCGGATGAGCTATAGCGAACAAGATAAACAAGCGCGTGATTATTTAAAACAAGAAATGCGCGCTTTAGGATTACAAGTTCGAGAAGATGCTATTGGTAATATTTATGGGCGCTTAGAAGGCCAGCAACCTGATTTGCCTGTGGTGATTGTGGGTTCTCATTTTGACTCTGTTCCTCATGGCGGGGCATTTGATGGCCCGGCAGGGATTGTTACAGGTTTGGATGTCGTAGCGCGTATTAGTGAACAAAACTTAACTCCGAAATATCCCTTAGAAGTCATTGCCTTGGTTGAAGAGGAAGGGACCAGTTTTGGCCGGGGCTTGATGGCTTCAAGTGTGATAACGGGTTTGATTGGTACAAAAGAATTATACCAACTCAAAGATAGGCAGGGTGTAAGTGCGGCGCAGCGTATGGCAGAGGCAGGGTTTAATGCTGATCATGCATCACAAGCTGTGCTCGACCCTAAAAAGGTCAAAGCATTTTTAGAATTACACATCGAACAAGGCCCGGTGTTAGAACAGGCAAATGAAGATATAGGGATCGTAGAAACTATCGTAGGTATCAGTCAGTTAGAGATTAAACTGACAGGTAAAGCAGGCCATGCAGGTACTACGCCGATGAATATGCGAGCCGATGCATTAGTGTGTGCAAGCCAAATTATTAGTCATATTCCTGAACTAGCAAAGGCGGCAGGGGATAATACGGTTGCGACCGTAGGCCGGTTATCAGTATTACCTAATGGGGCGAATGTCATCCCAAGCGAAGTCACTTTTAGCGTCGATATTCGCTCTAAAAATGACGTTGCGTTACGTAAAGTGATTGAACAAATAATCGAATTAACAGAACAGGTTAGCAATTCGTTAGCGATTTCAAGCGATATTGTTCAGCCGTTATATGTTCAGCCAACGGAGCTCAATAGTGATATTTATCAACTAATGCAACAACATGCCAGCGACCAAAACTTACGTTTTCGTTCAATGGTCAGTGGCGCGGGGCATGACACTATGATTTTTGCAGGTATAACTCAAACGGGACTGATATTTGTGCCAAGTCGTAATGGGTTAAGCCATCATCCAGATGAATGGACGGATTATGCACAAATCGCGCGAGGAGCAGATGTGATGTTTGCTACCGTTAAGTCATTAATAGAATGTTAATTAATAAGTGAGCCAGATTCAGTATCTGGTTGAGCAATAGGGTAAAAGGTAGAAAAATGATTAATAAAACAATTACAGCCGCAATCAAAAAATATACACCTGAAATGATTGCTTTTCGTCGAGATCTACACGCTCACCCTGAGCTACCGTTTGAAGAAGTACGCACCACGCAACGTATTGCTGAAGAATTAGACAAAATCGGAATCGAGTATCGGCTAACCGAGCCTACTGGTGTTATTGCGGAAATTAACGGCGGTAAGCCAGGTAAAACAGTTGCTCTGCGTGCAGATATAGACGCATTACCCGTTTTGGAATTGAATGATTCATTAGAATATAAATCGACCATTGAAGGTAAAATGCACGCTTGTGGTCATGATGCGCATACGGCAATGCTATTAACGGCAGCCAAAGCATTGTATGAGGTGCGAGAAGAATTAGCCGGCAATGTGCGTTTAATTTTCCAACCTGCAGAAGAGATTGCTCAAGGCGCATTAGCCATGATCAAACAAGGCGCAATCGAAAATGTGGATAACGTTTTTGGTATGCATATTTGGACAACCACACCATCAGGAAAAGTATCTTGTAATGTGGGTGGGTCTTTTGCTTCTGCTGATTTACTGAAAGTCACTTTTAAAGGCCGTGGTGGTCATGGTTCTATGCCAGAAGCAACTATTGATGCAGCAGTTGTTGCTTCAGCATTTGTCATGAATTTACAAGCGATTGTGTCCCGAGAAACCTCATCTTTAGACTCAGCCGTGGTCACGATAGGTAAAATGGATGTCGGGACACGCTTCAATGTTATTGCAGAAAATGCAGTATTGGATGGTACGGTACGTTGTTTTGATATCGAAACTCGTAACCGCATCGAAGCTGCGATCCGCCGTTATGCCGAGCACACTGCGGCTATTTATGGGGCGACTGCGCAGGTTGATTATATCTATGGGACACTACCGGTTATCAATGAGGAGCGCAGTGCGCTACTGGCTCAATCAGTCATTTCACAAGCTTTTGGTGAGCAAGCTCTGATTAACGAAAGACCAACACCGGGTGGTGAAGATTTCAGCTTCTACATTGAAAACATCCCGGGGTGCTTTGCGCTGTTAGGCACAGGAAACGCCGAAAAGGACACTCAATGGGCACATCATCATGGTTGTTTTAATATTGATGAAGACACGATGGCGACAGGTGCTGAACTTCATGCCCAATATGCGTGGAGTTATTTACAGCAACAGGAGTTTTAATTGAGTATGTTAATGCTATTAGGGCTAGTTATTTTACCAATACCGGGATTACCACTAACCCTACTGCCTATTTATTTTGGTTATTAAGATCAGTTAAGAGTGCGAATAGCGGCCATATATTTGGCTGCTATTTGTTGTGATGAATAAAAATAGCTTCTCTTAAGCGCTGTTGTTGTTCAAAACGTTGTTCTTGGTTGATTTGCGGGTCATGGGATAGCTGCATCAGCATTTCATTCATCTTATGAACTGAATTTTCATCAATCAATTGGTTTACTTTTTCAACAATTTCATCATAGTAGGACATAACACAGGCTCCAATTAATATTCACTAAAGCTATAATAACGCAAAATCTATTGGGCTAGATAGGTGATTAATTTTGTTTATCGATCACCATAACTGCCATTGTATTCGGTTCTAAGGCTCGCATTATATGTGGCTCATCTCCGGGGTAGTGAATATAGTCCCCAACCTGTAGTTCAACAGGGTTATCCAATGGGCCGACTAACGCTCTGCCAGACATAATAATGATGTGCTCGCTGACGCCATGCATATGAGGTTCTGAAATACGATCACGACCGGGCTGGGCAACCACAGTATAAATATCACGTCGCGAATCTGCGGGGGCTGATGAGAGTAAAAAGGCCAAATAATTCGCGTGTTCGGCACTGACCGGTATCGCCTCCCCATGGCGGATCACAGTAACAGCTTCTTGTTTTTCTTCAATTAATCGTGCGAAAGGAATGTCTAACGCTACACAAAGTGCCCATAAGGTTTCAATACTTGGGTTACCACTACCCGATTCCAATTGAGAAAGTGTAGATTTAGCGATACCCGCTTTTCGAGATAACTCTGATAGGGATAGCCCGCTTTTTTGTCTTTCACGAAAAAGGGCTTTTGAAATCAACTCAATGGGAGGTGAAGGTAGATTCAATTTTAATTTTCCTATTTAGATTGCACTTTATACTATCTATCGACATAATGAACAAACGTATTATATATCGAACGGTCTAGGGATGCTAACTTCAATAAGCTCAAAGCTAAATCATAGCACAGTGAAAAATATAGCTCTTGTCTGTTTTGCTGACTTAATTGTTGGCATTTCTTATGGTGCATTGGCGCTTTCACAGGGATTTGACTGGTGGATACCAGTGACTTTATCTATTTTAGTGCTCGCAGGGGCGTCCGAGTTTTTGTTTATCGGCGTGATTTTTGCTGGTGGAAGTCCGCTTTCTGCTGCACTCGCGGGGCTATTAGTCAATTCACGACATATCCCCTTTAGTTTTGCAACTAGTGATTTAACGGGGAAGGGAGCAAAGTCGCTATTGGGCTATCATATTATGAATGATGAGAGTGTTGTATTTGGCTTAGCTCAAGAAACTGAATCAGAAAAACGTGCGGCTTTTTGGTTGTGTGGGATAGGTATTCTATTGTGTTGGCCAATTGGTGTTGTGATAGGTGAGGTATTGGGCAGCTTTATTAATGATACTCATATATATGGTATGGATGCGATGTTTCCTGCGATTATTTTAGCGCTTTCATTGCCCGCGTTATCGGATAAACGCCTGCGGTTAACCGCTGTTATCGGTGCAGTTATCGCTGTTGCAACGACACCGATACTACCAGCGGGGATCCCTGTATTACTGGCATTATTGAGCTTGGTTGTTTATATAAGGAAATAATAGTGACAAATAACCCGTGGTTAATTATTAGCGGAATACTGCTGTTGGCGGTTGGTACTTATTTAATGCGAGCATCAGGGGCTTTGCTACGCGGTCGAGTAGTCCTTTCGGAGAATAGCAAAGTATTATTTTCAGCAGCAGCCATTGTTATTTTATTTTCAGTTGCGGCAACGTCTACGTTATTTTCAGGTGATGAAGTTTCGGATTGGCCTAAAATTGTAGGGGTATTAGTGGCAGGTGTACTGACTTGGTTTAAAAAACCATTTATTATCATTGTGTTGTCAGCAGCGGTTGTTACTGCGTTACTTAGGTTCATTTGATTAGTGGCTAATCTACTTAGTGCTTAAATTGAATAGCAATTAATTTAAATTGTGTTACTTGCAATAGCGTGTATTTATGTAAGTTATATAAGCCAACAGATAAAAAAGTGGCCCCGATTCGCAGAAGGCTGGGGCCACAGAAACTTACTCAGTTAGATCTTTTATTGTTTCAGAAGAGCCATTTTTTTGGACAGAGGCAATCCCTTTAAGCGCAGATTGCTTAGATGCATACATTTCACTTTTTGCAATCACTTCGTGATTTGCTGCTTTTAAAACGAAATAGTAAGGCTGAGCAACGTCTTTAGTGGATTTTTTTAATTCAAAATACCCCATGATAAGCTCCTGATTTTCTATTTAAGGGATGTCAAACAAAGTGTTAATAAATTACAGTTATTAACAATCTGCTTGAATTAAGAGTAGTCGCTATTAGGTATTATTACTAGAGAGGAAGGTCCAATTCAGAGAAACTTTTTTAAAAAAAAGCCTCTGGTATACAGAGGCAATCGTAGGATATATATACTCGTCATACTTCAAGTTACAGCGTTGTTGACTGAATTCATTCGTCGCCTAACTGCACCATGAATTATTTAGAGTGTAGAACTCTTTATTGTCTGGATAAGATATCGGCTTTTATTGATAGGTGCTATCTGGTTGTACTTATCAATATAAAAGGTTTTACCGATAACTTAATTAATTTTCATTGATACCATTATTACTGTGTAGCTGGGACACGAATTGCCTCTGGTGTTGGCATAGCATTCATTGGTTTATATTCAGGGACTTCCATCACTGTAACTTTGACAACATAGCGTTTGCCATCTTCAATTTTGGGCGCATTATTGGCCAGCTTTTTTGCAGTTTCATTTGGTGTCATCGTTTGTTCCGCAACGCTATATACCATATTGTGATGATTACCCATGTGCTGACGAGGCATTTTGTGGTTAATGCCATTTGCTGCTGCGGTAAAGCCGACGGTTAATAATGCTAAAGCTAATAAACCGGTATTTAATTTTTTCATTTCAGTATCCTCTGTATTGGTGATGGGCAAATCATTCACCAATTCATATTGTCTCGCAATCGCTTTTACCTCCCCTGACGGAAGCTCCATAATTACTGCACTTTTTATTCAAGCTTGAACCATAATTTATATAAAACAGTGGCTTATTAGACGGTAATTTACATTTTTAGACCACTTGTGCTAATGCAAATTTCAGTGCTGGAGACATCAAAGGGGATAGTCTAGGATGGTAAGTTAGGTTCAACAAAATTCTAACAAAGTGAGTGTGTATGTCAGATAAAAAAATTCCCCTTTCTTTACTCGACCTTGCGCCAATCATTCAGGGTTCGACGGCGAAAGAGGCCTTTGCTCATTCCCTTGATATTGCTCAGTTAGCAGAAAAACTCGGTTACCACCGCTATTGGCTTGCGGAACACCATAATATGACTGGGATTGCCAGCGCGGCGACCTCGGTGTTAATAGGCTATCTTGCCGCAAATACTCACAATTTACGTTTAGGTTCTGGTGGCGTCATGTTGCCGAATCATTCACCGTTGGTGATCGCAGAGCAATTTGGCACACTAAACACACTTTACCCTGAACGCATTGATTTAGGCATAGGGCGTGCTCCTGGAAGTGATCAGCGAACGATGCAAGCTTTACGCCGCCATATGAATACGGATATCGATAATTTCCCGCAAGATGTTGCGCAAATCATTAATTGGTTTGATGCTATAAACCCAGACCCAGCAGTGCGCCCAGTGCCAGGCTTTGGCGAAAAAATTCCGGTTTGGTTGTTAGGTTCGAGTTTATACAGTGCAAGGTTAGCCGCGCAAATGGGGCTTCCTTTTGCTTTTGCTTCTCATTTTGCCCCTGATTTATTATTACAGGCGTTGGAAGTTTATCGTGCTAATTTCCAGCCATCTCAGAGACTCTCTAAGCCGTATGCGATGGTTTGTATCAATATCATTGCCGCGGATACTCAACGTGAAGCAGAGTTTTTATTTACGTCGATGCAGCAAGCCTTTGTTATGTTACGTCGTGGTCAACCTTCTCAATTGCCTGCACCTGTTGAGAGTATGGAAAATATTTGGTCACCCGCTGAAAAATTTAGTGTTCAACAAGCATTAGGCATGTCATTGGTAGGGGATAAAACCAAGGTACGTCATGGGTTGGATACGATATTACGGCAAACTCAAGCGGATGAAATTATGGTAAATGGCCAAATTTTTGATCATCAAGCTCGTTTATACTCTTTTGAGTTGGCGATGCAGGTAATGAACGAAATCATGTAATTTAAATAGCTGGATGATTAACACGTGTGCAAGGACGCATTTTTCAGATTTGGCTCAAAAAAGAGATAACCCAGAAAAATCTGGGTCATTGACGGCTAGCACGCTATTTGTGGTTGATGAGGCTCTAAAGGGGGTAAACCATGAGCAGCACGTGCTCTATCGCACGCCTCATTGTAAATACCATCTTGCCAAGATTGTTCAAACTCGCGGCAAGGTGTAGGCCTTTGTGTGTATATCGAACAAGACACGCATTCTCCAATGGTGCCCTCTAAAGCGCTACAACGCGTATTATGTTTTTGGTTTGTTCCCTGCATACAACTCATAAATGGGGTTATTTGCTCAGTTAAATGTTGTGGTACAACACCACCCCCACTTTCAGCCTCAGCCCAATAAAAAGAGACACGAAAATAGGCACAACATGCACCGCAGCTTACACAAGGGTTATCTGAAGGATCAGTTTTTAGGATATGGACATTATTAGTCATATTAAAAAACCATAAATGATGTTGATAAAATACCCATAGAAAATGGGTTGACGCAACACAAGCAGGAAGCTCAAGAAAACGTTGCTCAGGCTTTATTATCTTACGTTATTCCAGTTTATTGCAATATTATTCAGCACAAAAAACTGATTTTTTTGATATTCCCCAAGGTAAATAAATTTCACATACTTATCATAATCATAAAAAAACCTGCCAGAAGGCAGGTTTCGTTTGAATCATAATGATAAGTTAAACGTGTTTTAAATCTGCGTCATCATTTTGATTGAATATCGCTTTATCTGTTTCACCCATCAACTGGCTAGTCACTGTGCCTGCTGTCATTGAACCACTGACATTCAATGCAGTACGACCCATATCAATTAATGGCTCAACTGAAATTAACAGAGCAACTAATGTAACTGGTAAGCCCATCGCTGGTAGTACAATTAACGCGGCGAAAGTTGCACCGCCACCAACACCCGCGACACCTGCGGAACTAATTGTCACGATACCGACTAATGTCGCAATCCACAGCGGGTCGAATGGATTAATACCCATTGTCGGTGCGACCATCACGGCTAACATTGCAGGGTAAATACCCGCACAACCATTTTGCCCAATTGTTGCTCCGAACGATGCAGAGAAGCTAGCAATCGATTCAGGAATACCGAAACGACGTGTTTGTGTTTCAATATTTAGTGGAATACTTGCAGCACTTGAACGGCTAGTGAATGCAAATGTCAGAACCGGGCCCGCTTTCTTAAAGAATTTAATAGGGTTTAAGCCAGTCGTCGCCACTAAAATACCATGTACAACAAACATAATGCCTAACGCAACATAGGACGCAATAACAAAAGTGCCTAGGTTGATGATGTCATGCAAGTTTGAACTTGCTACGACTTTAATCATCAGTGCCATCACACCATATGGCGTTAAACGCATGACCAAGCGAACTAATTTCATTGCCCAAGCTTGCATAACATCAATCGCTGCTAAGGCTTTTTCACCACGCTCTTTATCATCTTTAAACAGTTGCAGTGCGGCAACACCTAAGAAAGCAGCAAAAATAACGACACTAATAATTGACGTTGGGTTTGCACCCGTTAAATCTGCAAATGGATTTTTTGGAATAAACGATAAGATTAGCTGAGGCACGGTTAAGTCAGAAACTTTCCCAATATAGTTGCTTTCTATTGCTGATAAACGTGCTGTTTCGGATTGACCTTGAACTAAACCTTCGGCAGTCAGGCCGAATAAATTGGCAATTAAAATACCCACTAACGCCGCAATAGCTGTGGTAAATAACAAAGTGCCAATTGTTAAAAAGCTAATTTTACCTAGCGAAGAAGCTTTATGTAGCCTTGCCACTGCACTTAGTATTGAAGCAAATACTAATGGCATAATCACCATTTGTAATAGCTGCACATAACCATTTCCGACAATATTAAACCACAGAATGGAGTCTTTTACCGTTTGGTGGCCACTACCATACACGAGGTGCAGTATTACCCCGTAGGCAACACCGAAAACCAGACCGACTAACACTTTTTTAGATAGGCTCCAGCCTTTAGCCCCTAGTTTTGCCAACAGTATTAGTAGTGCTACAAAGCCGAGCACATTAATAATTAGAGGAATATTCATTCCGAACTCCAAATCATATTTTTATAAGGTAAGTTACTTGCCCTTTAGTCCTTATTGGTTATAAGGATTTAGTTGCTTCAAACAACTGGTTATATGTTATCAGTTGATAAAACACATTTCTTATATCAAAAAGTAATAATATAGTATTATTCATACTTACATTATATTACAAAACTATAATTTATGTGGGAATGTGTGTATCTATTTGATTATGAATATATTTTATAATCATATCAATGTGGTTATAAAAATCGAATTGGTAATCTGCAGGTAAAAAACAGGCACAAACAGTCAAAATAATGGCAATAAAGCGTTCCCCTCGTTGGCTATTTTTACCGCGGATCATGGGAAAACAAAAGCGTTGAGGGAGTGGCCATAGGAATGGTACTCCTGAAGGGGTGAGCATGTCAGCGACTAGATGACTGATATAACCTAATAAAAAAGCTTGGATAATATCATTTGGAATTGCCCATTCGGTTGGTATCCATTGATAACAAGAAATCATCAAAAGTAACCATGCAACTAGGCTATGAGTAAACCCCCGGTGCCCACACAATTTGGAAATGGGTAATGAAAAAATCCGTAGTAGTCGACCAGGAATTGAAGAGGGGTGGTCAATATCGGGCAATAATGCGCCTAATAAGGCCCCTGGAACCATGTGCAGCCAATCACCATGAGCAATCTCTGGGGTGATTTGAAGTTTATTAGCCATTATTAAAGAGGCGACGGAAAAAAGCAGATGCCCTTCAGCTGTCATGGTGGATAAAATACCATCTGTTTATCTATACAGTTGATTGGCAGTATAAAGTGTTTGAAAAGAATATGATAGTGGTAGAAAGATAAAAAAACTCTTATTTATTAGCAAATAAGGGAAGTATTTTATAATTTAACACAATACCCCTACCTAAATTAGATAGGGGAGAACACTTATTAGACACTCAAGGTATTCTTAACGTAAATGTTCAGCCTTTAAGTCATTCAGTGAGGCTAATTTGATATCCGCTAAACCAAAGCGCGGGTCATTAAAATGCTTGCTGTCAGGCACCACAATTGAACGCATTCTGGCGGCTTTTGCAGAAATCATACCGTTAAATGAATCTTCTAATGAAACGCAATTGACGGGTTTAGTCGATAACTCAGCTGCTGCTTTAAGATAAACTTCAGGATGAGGTTTACTCAAAGGTAAGTCAGACGCAGAAATAACCGCAGAGAAATAGTCACGAATATCCAGAAGGTTTAATACTTTTTCCAACATATATAAAGGAGAGGCGGAAGCCAGTGCAATTTTTAAATCCATTGAACGGCAAAGTTCCATGGCATGCTGCACTCCTGGTAGAATAGGGCGAGTTTCTTCAACTAAGCCAACAACACGGTCAATAATGCGTTGTGTGGCTTCTTCTTGGCTGCATCCTTGCCAAGGAGAGGCGTGGTACCAAAGCTCCACCACATGGTCAATACGTAAACCCAAGGTATCAGGCAGGGTATCCGCAATTGAAACGTCAACACCCAATTGTGAAAAAATCTCAAGTTCAGCCTGTGCCCAAAAAGGTTCCGAGTCGATCAATAAACCATCCATATCAAAAATGACCGATTGGATGGGAAGATTATGGTACATGTCAAAACTCCATTCATGTCGTATTTATTAACGAAGAAGTCATGATATCAGTAAACTGACTTTAAGCGTATTACTTGAAATCAGTATTAGTCTAATATTGAGGAATATTCGGACAGTATGAAGTAAAAGTATAATGGTAATGAATAGCCTCACTATTTTGATTAGTCTGAAAGTCTATATATTATTATTAATCGTGAATTGAGATTTGGAGGCAATGAATATTTTCAGCTATGATTAGCGTTGAATAATCATTGTAAAAATTTATCAAAAATCATAACGCTGAGGAAAAGCAGTAATGAATTACCATAATGCCAATTATGTCGCAATCGGCAAACGTATTCTGGGTTGGGTTGTTTTTCTGTTAGCATTAATTTCGACATTGTCGTCTTTAATTAAACTGGCAGGCATGAAGGGGCTCGCAGGAGAAGGGATTAATGCAGTCGCTAATGATTTTATTAAATTAATGGCGGAAATGACCCGTCAAAGTACACCATTCCTAAATTTCTTTTGGAATAACTCACCAGTACCTCAAGTTGCTAATGGGTTTTCCGGTAGTAATATCAGCTTTATCATCATCTTTATTTTTATTTTTGTTGGACTGGCGCTTAGTGCATCAGGTTTGCGTATGTACCGGCAAATTAAGTTTATTCGTGAAAGTTTAGAAGACCACGTGATCATAGAAAAAGCAAAAGGGATAGACATCTCAAAAGAAGAGCTTGAAGCTAAGGTGACTATTCCACGTCATACAATATTCACTCAATTTTTTCTTCTTTATTTTTGGCCAATTGTATTGGGGCTAGCGTTGTATTTTCTTCTGCGTTTCCTTAATTGGTAATTTTCGAATTTTCGTCATACTTCGAGCTGTAGCAATGTTGGCTTCTTTCGGCTATTTGGGTCACATACTTGTGTATGCTCCCCAAATTTTCGTCATACTTCGAACTGTAGCTGTGTTGTCTTCTTTCGGCTATTTGGGTCACATACTTGTGTATGCTCCCCGAGATATCTGCACTTGCCGCCTACTCATAACGCGAATTATTTAGAAAATTAATTATTTGTCGTGCTAAATGCTAAAAACAGGAGCTTATTTTTCGTTGAGTAGATCATCAATAATCGTGCGTGCTTGCTGGTAGCTTTGTTCGTTACCAAAGATATGAGCTTGGTTGAGTAGATAATAGAGCTGATATATTGGCTGTCTATCTAAAAAGCCATTGGGAAGCGGCCAAACGCTTTGGTAGCCATCAATAATTTGGATCGGAAGATCTTGATATAATGGCAACATCGCAATATCACATTCCCTATCACCCCAATAACATGCGGGGTCATATAACACACCTTCAAGATTTTGAGTGATAGCACAGTTAGCTGGCCATAAGTCACCATGTAATAAAGAGGGCTGTGGCTGATGCCCAGCAAGTTTCTCCTTAACAATATCGACAATTTGCTGAATATCAGCAAATACCATTCCTTTTTCGGAAGCGAGTTGTAATTGCAAGCCAATACGCTTTTCTGCAAAAAATGAATTCCAACGCTTTTCCCAGCCATTAGGTTGCACAATTGTGCTTAGCATAGTATCAAAATCAAACCCGTAGCTAGGCTGCTCTTCCCATTGATGCAAACGCGCTAATTGTTGGCCAAAATGCCATGCATTGGTGTTGTCGAAAGGCTTAAGAGGGAAGTACTCGAGCAGAAGGAAACTGTGGTGCTTATTACTACCAACACCGTAAACCTTAGGAACGGTTATCGTTTGACTTTTAGCGAGCATTTCAAGTTGCTCTGCCTCTTGTTTAAATAAAGGCAAAAACTCACGCCGATTTTGTTTAATGAACACGGTGTGTTCGCCATAGTCAATTCTTAACGTATGGTGAATATCACCACCAGACAGAATGACTTTGTTACGTAGCTCCGCCTCACCTAAGTGTTCACTTAATAAACGACACATTGCTTGCCACATGACTCACCTCGCTCTGCTTTGGTCTTCATTAATACAATACTATAGCGACAGTTTAGGAATTAACAGTGATAATTGTTTAAAAAGAAGAAGCTATCACGAAATTATTGAACAATTATCAGACAATAAACACAAATCTGTTCTGCTTTAAATTTAGCCTATTTCTATCTAAATGAGAATGTTCAGATAATACGGTATGAGTTCAAGATCTTGACGCCATTTGCTAGTGATTTCAGGTAAACTGCAAAGAATACTTTCATACTCAAGGGGTGCTATGAACATGGATTTTCAAAAACCGCGCTGGTTAAGAGACTTACTGCGATTTATTCCACTGAAAAGTCAGTTTGTTCTATTTGGCAATGTTCGAGACCTACAAGCCAGCGAAATTGCGCCTAGGGTAGTGACACCGCTGCCATTTAATCAAGCACTCTTTAATAACTTGTTTCAGGCAGGGTATGCCTATGTTATTACCTATACACCACTGATTGGTTTTCAATGCGTGGCGAGCCCCACAGAAAACTCGCAAGCGAGTGCCACATTGATGCAAAACTTAGGTTTGCATATGGCTGATGATAAAGCCGCTGGTGGTATTGATATGTTGAATCATTTGCTGGAAAAATTTATTAACTATAAGCAGCAGCCAATTGCATTATGTATTGATTTCGCCTCTTGCTTGATTTCCCATCGCGATAACCTGACTCCCGCTGAGCACAGCTTATTTACTCGGGCTCTGGTGGTTTCTCACCAAGCAAAAACGCGACCAGCAGGGGAAAATAACCAGCCGTTCTACAATTCTATTTTTTGGATTGTGGAGAAAGAAACCGATTTACCTGATTGGTTTTTAGTTAATAACCCACGAGTGAGAGCCATTCCTGTTGCGAAGCCTGACAGCCAAGTTCGTCGGGTTCTTACGCCAATGTTGTTAGCTTCATTATCTGATGTTAATAGCATAGAACAAGCGGATAAAGACAGCTTATTTAATGACTTTATTGATGAAACAGAAGGGCTCTTGTTACTGGACTTAACGGCGATAGTGCAGCTCGCACGGATTGAAAATGTCCCTGTGACACGTATTAGTGATGCGGTACGACGTTATAAAGTAGGCATAACGGAAGACCCTTGGAAAAAAATTGATAAGCAGAAAATACATAACGCACCAGAGATTATTTCTCGCCGAGTTAAAGGACAACAACATGCCGTCACTCATTTATTGGACATTATTAAACGTGCAATGACCGGAGTGGGGGGGCATAAAGGTGGGCGACCTCGAGGCGTTTTGTTTCTAGCGGGACCAACGGGTGTCGGGAAAACGGAACTGGCGAAAACGGTCACTCAATTGCTATTTGGTGATGAAAGTGCGTATATTCGCTTTGATATGTCTGAATTTAGTGCAGAACATGCAGACCAACGTTTAATTGGCGCTCCTCCTGGCTATGTCGGTTATGATTCTGGTGGTGAAT
Source organism: Providencia sp. PROV156 (assembly GCF_028480905.1). NCBI lineage: Bacteria > Pseudomonadati > Pseudomonadota > Gammaproteobacteria > Enterobacterales > Morganellaceae > Providencia > Providencia sp. PROV156. The sequence goes on from NZ_JAMPPE010000006.1 coordinate 158,149, forward strand.
TGACGAATGCCATTCGTGAAAAGCCGTTTAGTGTGGTGTTGTTTGATGAGATAGAAAAAGCACACCCTCATTTAATGGATAAATTTCTACAAATTATTGATGATGGTGTATTGACCTCAGGACGTGGTGATCGCGTTTATTTTTCAGAGTCGTTGATTATTTTTACGTCAAATCTTGGCATTTATCGTTTGGATGCAAATGGTGAGCGGGTAGCGAATGTCCAGCCGAGTGAGCCTTTCGAAACGGTGACGCGTAATGTGAAAAGTGAAATCGAACGTCACTTTAAATTAGTGTTAAATAGACCAGAGCTGCTCAACCGAATTGGGGAAAACATTATTGTTTTTGATTTTATTCGCCCCGATGTGGCACAACAAATATTCGAACAAATGGTGGGAAATATTCTTTCTGGTTTGGAAAAGCAATCACTGACTATTTCAATTTCACCACAAGCCAAAGAAACGTTAAAACAACATTGCTTAGCTGATTTATCTAATGGCGGTCGAGGTATACGTAACCAATTAGAAAGCTATTTAATTAACCCATTATCTCGCGCTGTTTTCGACCAAGATTTACAACCTAATTCGGCTTATCAAATTGTCGAAATTGCCACAGGTGAAACAACGCAAATCACGTTAGCAGCGATGAGTAATTGATGTGCTGAATGTTAATATTTCACGAATTCATTTTCCAATTACGGCTCTAGGCCCCGGAAAACGTATTGGTATCTGGTTTCAGGGATGCTCATTACGTTGTAAAGGCTGTCTTTCTCCTGATACATGGCAAGTGAAAGACAATAGCATCACGGTGAAACAATTACTGGACCAGATAACGGAGTGGTTACCATTCGCAGATGGCATCACGATTTCAGGGGGAGAACCGTTTGAACAGCCTGAAGCCTTATCCGCATTAGTGAAAGGGATTAAACAGCTAAAAGATGCGGATATTTTGGTCTATAGCGGTTATCAATGGGAACACATTGAAGAGCGTGTTTTACAAATGGTTCCCAATATTGATGCCTTAATTAGTGAGCCATTTATTGTGGATCTTCCGCAAACCCAGATGCTCAAAGGCAGTGATAATCAGCAATTGCATATGTTAACGCCATTAGGAAAAGCGCGATTTATGGCATATCAGCGCTCGATAACACCAGAAGATAAAGTACTGGATTTAGCGTTTGATGAAACAGGGCGGCTATTTTTGGCGGGGGTTCCTGAACGTAACGATATGTTGCGTTTGCGGACCTTGATTGAACAGCAAGATCAATCCTTGCGACAACTAAAAAAATAATTAATTGGATGAATGGATGACCATGATACGTTTTTGCCCACATTGCCAAACAGAGCGACCGTTAACTGAAATTTTTTGTGCTGGGCAAATTAAAACACCACAAGGAGATAATCAGTTTTGTGGTTGGGATTTAACCCTTGAAGCTATTCATGAAACGGGTTGGCGTCCCATTGATGAGCACAATACCTCGATTGAGAGCCCAAAACTCAGTATTGATGAGAATAATCAAAATAACCAAATTATTGAACAAAGAGTTTGTGTGAATGGGCATTCCATGGATGAGGGGGATTTTATCTGCCTTGAGTGTGGGGCGGATGCAGCTCTTGAACTAAGCAATATTGAGGAGCAATCTCAACGACTGATTGGCAATTGGCGGCTTGAACGACGTATTAACCAAAACGATAGCCCACGTGAACGTTATTTAGTCACACATATTGAAAACGACAAAAATGGTGTGCTTACCTTATATCAAAAAGGTGAAGAACCTGATCCTACGATTTATCAAGTACTTCAATTGATCCCAACAGAGCATGTGCCTGAATTTTATGAAACGGGACGCTGGGAAAACCGCGCTTGGCATGTGACTGAATTATTGGAAGGTGGCTCATTGAGCCAATTTATTCAGCAAGGGGAATTTTGGCAGTTACATGAAATTCCCAAATTGGTTGAAGAAATGGGGCAAGCGATAGCGGCATTTACTGAGCATGGCTTACGTCATCGCAATCTATGTCCCGCTAATTTGTTGATCCGCAGCCGTGAGCCTTTAGATATTGTGGTAATTGAATATGGCTCTGCGAGTTTGTCTGAATTTGACCTTGATATCGTAACACCCTTAGATATTTCCCGTTATAGCGCACCAGAAACCTTAGCAGGCGGTGTGAGCGCCGCATCAGACTGGTGGAGTCTTGGGGTTATTTTATTAGAACAACTGACCCAAGGGCAGTGTTTTGCTCAAGTTCATGATAATGCGTTCTTAATCCAAGTCATGACTAATGGCGTTGATTTTCCTGATGATTTAGACCCCAACTTACAACTATTATTGCGCGGGTTATTGTGCCGGGATCGTTTTTTACGTTGGCAATGGCCGCAGGTGTTAGCATGGCTAGAGGGGAAAGCGGTCCAAGCACCGCAAAGTGCGATAGCAGGCTCGCCAACTCAATACCATCAAGTCCAGTTTGCCGGTCAGCAATTTTCTCAGCCAGATACTTTTGCCATGGTTGCTGGTGAACAAGCTCATTGGGATGGTGCAGTCCAATTTTTGCTACGCGGGGAATTAACGTCGTGGTTAGCAAAGTTTGATAATAGTCAGGAACAACTCAAACAACTTCAGGCTTTTTTAGATAGTCCAAAAACGCTAGATGGAGCCTTACAAAGTGAAATTAATCAAGATATTAAACTCACTTTAGCTTTAAAAATCCTAAACCCGAATATGCCATTTATTTACCGTGGTGAAATCATCACACCAGCTTGGTTATTAGAACAGCCTATTCTTGCTTACGCACTAATTAGTGAGCCATTAACTCAACATATTCAGAATATCGACCCACAACATTGGTTAGTGCAGCTCTACCACCGCCAATGTTTAGTACGCCAACGTGCTGAACAGTTGAATATATTACTCAATGAAGAAAGCTTGAAACTGTATTTGTTAATCACGTCAATAAGCCAGCTCGCTGCGCGTTGGGAATTACTGCATAGCCAATTTCCTGACTCACATAATGAAAGCCTACAAGCCTTATTAGATAGACAAAATCTGCAAGAAATTGATTATATTTTATTGCTAAGTGCCGATATTGGGCAATTTGTTTCACTGACTGCATTAGTCGAGCAATCTTTTGAATTAGCAAAACACAATGATATCCACAATTTTGATAGCGAAATAGCCAAAAACCAACTTTTGTTACCAAGAGGGGAACTATACCAGCTCATTAACCACCGAGTCAGTGATTTCAAACGTATAGGGATCCCTGAATTAGATGGTTGGGTTGATGACTTTTTATTAATGCGTCGCTTGCCGTTAGTCAAAATTCTCGTATTGCTGGCTATTCCATTCGAACACTGGCAAGTACCCGAATCACAAAAATATGTTCTTGAAGTTCTAAGGTTTTTTACACAAAAGCTCACGTCAGTGACACAACGTGGAAACCTGGTTCGTATGCGTTTAACGCAAAATACTGGGCGAGTCGATTTAATGGAATGCGATAGTCCCGTTCGCCCTGCAAGTGCATTACTTGAACATTTATTGAACCGCAAAAAAAGCACGGTTACCATTGATAGTGATTTGCTATTACAGCATAAAGGCGTCAATGGCCGATTACGGATCCTACAATCAGATACGCAGTTATATCAACGGGATACAGGTATTGATGGCATGTACCTTGGTTTCCCATTCTTATTATTGCACACACAGCCGAATCAAATTAAACCGCGAATAGCACCTTTATTTTTATGGCCCGTTTCATTACGGACTTCTTTAGCTCAAAACAGCCCTATACAGCTTAGTTTTGATCATGAGAGGGCGGCAATACGCTTAAATCCAGCACTGGCAAGCTTTGCGAGTATACCTCCGGTGAGTGAGTGGCAAACAATATTAGATAATTTATTATCTAAAGCAGGTTTAACCATTGAAGATATGATGGAGACACTTACGTCTTTATTACCGATACAAGGTACAGAACTCGCGCCACTTCCGTCGATCACTACTCCAATTGCAGAGAATAGTGCACAAATCTGTTGTTCAGCGGTACTCTTCCATACCTCGTTTATTGGACAGGCGATGAGTAGCGATTTACAGCAAATTGCTGGGCTACCTATTTCCCAAACAGCCTTAGCGACAATGCTAAAAGTCTCACCGCTCAATAGCACGAGTGAAACACAGCCAGATAATTTACTTAATCAGTATGCATTGTCATTGGCAGACCCATCACAAGAACAAGTTGTTCAAGCTGCACAAGCTAACACGGGGCTGCTGATTGAGGGGCCGCCAGGGACAGGGAAAAGCCAAACCATCGTGAGTTTGATTGCAGATGCGATAGGGCGTCAGCAAACCGTTTTAGTGGTGTGTCAAAAACCTGCTGCACTAGAAGTAGTCTATAAGCGTTTGATTGCTAATGGATTAGGGGATAGAGCACTATATATCAGCCAAAGCCAAAAAGGCCGTGAGATTATTTTGGCGGTGAGAGAACAAATTGAGCAACTTTGGGGACAAGAAAAAAGCCAGCTCGTTGAGCTTGATTGGCAGGGAGAGAGAATTCATCTTGTAAATCGCGTTCAGCTATTTGAACAAAAAATAGATAGGTATTTTCACTCACTCAATAATATCGACGAAAAGTTTCAAGTTTCTTATAAACAAGTATTAAGCCAATTGATTGAACTTGAAAAGCTTCCTCATTTTGATATTGATGAACAGCACATTAAGCCTTTATTAGCGCAATTTGATAGCCATACGATTGAGCAACTAACGGATGATTTGAAGTCACATGCGTATACTTGGTGGCAATTGGATTATGAAAATAATGCACTAAAAGCCTTATCGCAGTTTACGGTGAATGACCCTCAATATTTATTGTTTAATCAATCTATTATGGGATTGATCGATACTGAAAAGCAACGTGATGAAGCTTATAAAACGCCATATCAGCAAATTACGTTGACTCAATTATCGACTCATGAGCAATGGTTATCACAGCATGAAGCACAATTTAGCCAATTAACGGCTGAACAATGGCAGGATTTCTCCCGTTGGTTAACGCTATTTAGCAGTGAAACGGGAAATTTAGTTATTAACCAACTTGAGCTGTTGTATCAGCGTTTATTATCGATTAATGAAGAAAATATCGACCCGTTATTATTCCCTGTGTTTAGGGGGATTGATAATGACCATCTTTCCCAATTATCGCGAGCATTGATGGAAACAATGCAAGGGTCATGGTTACGTTTCTTGAACCCGTATTACTACCGTCGGCAAAACCAATTGCAGTCATTTATGGCGGCTAGTGGCTTAGCGCCTACGACTGAAAAACAGACTTCAGTGCTTAATACCATCGCCGTTGAACAACAATGGCGTTTACTTGAAAGGGAATTACAACCATTATATCAACAGCTTGGCCTTGAGCTTCAGCCAAACCACCAGTGGCGTAGCACATTGCAACCGTTGGTCATGCAATTAAAACGAGTGGCAGATATGGCTGAGCTTCTCACTCAGTACCCTGAACCTTTGCATTTTATAGACGCGATTACTCAGCAACAAAAAGCCGGGTTTATCCATCAATGTCATGAAGTCAGGGCGGCAATAGCTAAGTTACGTGCAAAAACGGAAAGCTTAAACCAATTAAGTCGGCTAGATAGTGTATTTTCATCAGAAACCGTTGAACGGTTTAAGATGGCCATCGTAAACGGTGAGTCAAATACGACTGAACTGGTGCTGATAGCGCAACAGAAAGAAAATTTACAGCGTTACCAATCGTTTCGGGAAGAAACACAACATTTTACCGAGCAGCATTGGGGGATCTTAACGCTATTAAAACCGGCTATTGGACAACTTATCGCAACTGAAGGGGGCACAACGCAATGGAGAGATCAATTAATTCAAACAATTAACTATTATTTCTGTCTGTTTACTAAAGCTCAATTGCTGGCAACATTGCCTGCATTAAATACTAATCACGGCCAGCTGATGTCGGACCTAGCCGAGCTAGAAAACGCTCAAAAACAATTACAACAATTCAATAAATTGGCATTGACGGCCAATATAGATATCAAAACGTTAGGGAACCGCCGAGAATGGGAAGAAATTACTCGTTTAGCAGGACCAAGAGCGCGACGTTTAAGGGAATTTATACAAGAAGGTCGAGATATTGGGTTAATGCAACTACGGCCGGTTTGGTTGATGACACCCGATGTAGCGAGCCAGGTGCTCCCTCTTGAAGGTGCCATGTTTGACAGTGTGATTTATGATGAAGCTTCACAGATGCCGATTGAATTTGCCTTATCGACTTTATTTAGAGCCAAACAGGCCATTGTAAGTGGCGATGAAAAGCAAATGCCACCTTCAAAATTTTTCACAGGCAAGCAAATTGAAGACGATATTGATGAAGAAGACGATGACCAACAAGAATTGGCAGGAGAGCAATGGGATTACCGGCAAATTAGTGATTGCCCTGATTTATTACATTTAGCACGTACAGTATTGCCTATTCATACATTGGATATTCATTACCGTTCTGCTTATCGAGAGCTGATTAATTTCTCCAATTTTGCTTTCTACGAAAATAGGCTTAATATTCCAGCGCAGTTTTCTTCTAAAATGGTCAGCAAAATTAAGCCATTACAGTTTATTCAAGTCAATGGTACATATGTTAACCAAAGCAATGAAGCTGAAGCAGTCGCTATCGTGGATCATTTAGCTTCAATGTGGCAACGGCCTTTCGAACAACGACCCTCTGTGGGGGTAGTCACGTTTAACCAAAAGCAAGCAACATTAATTAATCAAATAATTCAATTACGTGCAGCACAGGATGAAGATTTTCTTCAGGCGTATACGCAGGAAAACCAACGCACTCACAATGACGAAGATATGTCATTTTTTGTGAAAAATGTGGAAAATGTGCAAGGTGATGAACGCGATGTGATTTTATTTTCTACCACATTTGGTCGCAATGCGCAGGGGACATTCAGGCGTAACTTCGGGGTATTAGGGCAAACTGGTGGTGAACGGCGTTTAAATGTCGCCATCACTCGTGCTCGTCAGCAAGTCGTAATAATGTCATCAATGCCAATAGATGAAATTTCTGATTTACTAGCCACTTACCGCAAACCGGAAATTCCAAGAGATTATTTACAAGGTTATCTGGCTTATGCGTTAAATGCGTGTAACTCATTAATGCAAAAAGAAAATAAAAAATTACTTAGTCGCATGTGTCATACACAGTCAGCGGTTGATAACGAAACGCTCCCGCAAAATGCGTTTGTCGATTCGGTAATGAGTTTTATTCGACAAAGTGGCTGGCAGGTGACCACCGCAAGCCAAAATGGGGTATTCCATTTTGATGGCATTGTTGAGGACCGAACCAGTGGCCGTTTGCTCATCGGTATTGAATGCGACATACCATCACACCCACTATTAAAAACAGCGCGTTCTAGGGAGCTATGGCGCAGTGCTGTTCTGGCACGAGTGATACCAGCACGCTACCGGGTTTCTATTATCGAATGGTATCAAAATCGTGATTTGGCGCAGCAACAACTGCATGATGCCATTTCTCAGGCTTTATTAACCTCATCCCTCTCTCAAATAGAGAGCCAAAATCCGCAAGAAGGTGCGTTATGAGTTCATCGGTTCATCGTATAACTGTTAGGGAAATGAATGAAATTCAGTGTCGGCGTCAGCTTGCGGTAGTTAAACGTCGATTTAAACAGTGGAATGCATTGGCAAACCGCAGCCAATATCATCAGCCGCGTATTGCACAAATCAAACAAGCATACCAGCAGTTAATGGAAAATGAGGCACTGGTTGCCACATTGTCAGCACGCAATTTAAGTTTATTAAATAACCAATTGGTTGAGTTTACTGGGACACTGAATAACGAAGTACAGGAAGTTCGTGAGCAACAACTTGAAAAACAAGCGTTATTAGCCCGAACAAAAAAGTACAGAGAACATAATTTGGCTGAATTAATCGCACTGGTACATGAAAAACTGCCAAATGAGACCGAACTTCTTACGCAATTAATTTCGGCTAGTGAATTGGATGAAAGCCAATCTAATAAATTAATTTTTAAAGTATTAGCTTTATTGAGTTCACAATCAACTTCACTAACACCATCGGCAGCGGCATTATTGAGCCAGCTAAAAGCACAATCTGAAGGCGTGAAGCAATTTTGGCAATCAGGCTTACCTCAAACGCCGTTTGCCAAGCAACGTGAACAGCTACTATTGATGATTGAAAAACTGAAATTAATCGCTTCTTCTGATGAAGCTCAGCGTGCGGAACAACAACTGCTTGAGCTTCAAGAATTTAAAGAAGGCACACAGCGCCATTTACGTGCCGATTCATTGATCATGACATTGGCAGAACAATTGAAGTTAAGTCAGCAACGAATTGAACTTATCGATAAAATTGAACAACTTTGTGATGAATTGGCTATTTTTGCGAGTAATGAAAATGAAGCAATGATTTCGAATGCGTTAGCGAGTATACAATCAAGCTCGATAGAAGTGTTAACTGCATGGATAGATAAGCTGAATAATGCCGTAAATACTGCAGAACAACAGGTTGTTGCCACTGCACAAAGGAAAACGGTATTAGAAGGGTTAGGGAAACTCGGTTATCAAGTTCAAGATACTGATGTTAAAGCATGGCTGGATGATGGCAAAGTGGTCGTCACACATCCTGCCACGCCGGGGTATGGACTAGAATTAGGTGGAAAACAAGCTCGTTTTCAAGCGCGTACAGTGGCTTTTTCTGCAGAGCGGGATAATTCTCGAGACCAGGATGTTGATGCAATTTGGTGTAATCAGCACCAACAATTACAAGATATTATTGCTCAGACGGATGCGGAACTTGTTGTTGAGCAGGCGTTACCAGCGGGAAGTGGGGAAATGAAAGTGCATGAAACCCAATCTGAAGAGCAACGTCGTAATATTGCGGTGAACCAGTTAAAAACACGCAGCAGATAGCTAATTAATGCAGATGCTTAAGTTACTAAAAAAGATCTTGTTGCATAGCTAGGGTGTTATTGAAAATAAAAAAGCTGAATTCATTATGCGTGAATTCAGCTTTTTTGTTATATCTGCCATTTATTATGCGGTATGCATACTTTGTGGGTTGGTCTGACTTCTTTTGCGTGCCAGTACTAGCTTGCTATAGAGCAGGGCTATTACAAAATAAACCGCCTGCGTAACAACAATGGTTGGCCCAGTCGTCGCATTAATGTGAAAACTCAAGATGGTTCCAATAACACTTGATGTTACAGAAGCGATGATAGCGACGACGAGCATTTTGCCGAAGCTCCGACATAGGACAAATGCAATAATTCCTGGTGAGATCAGCATGGCAATAACTAAAATGATTCCAACCGCTTGCAGTGAAGCGACAATGGTTAATGCAAGTAAAGACAGTAAACCATAATGTATCAGCTTGACGGGGAGGCCAATCACACGGGCTTGGTTTGGGTCAAAACAATAGAGCATAAAATCTTTACGTTTCAGTAAGATAATTGCAATAGTGACCCCTGCAAATAGCAATATTTGCTTAAACTCGCTATCCGTGATCCCTAAAATATCACCAAATAAAATATGTGTAAGGTGTTGTTCGGTATCTATTTTAGCAAACATAACCAAGCCGATAGCAAACATCCCAGAAAACACAATCCCCATGACGGTGTCTTCTTTTATCCGACTATTTTCTTTTAAATACCCTGTCGCGACAGCGCAGAATAAGCCAGATGCGAAGGCCCCTATCGCCAATGGGATACCGAGTAAAGAAGCAATAATGATCCCCGGCAGAACGGCATGGGAAATTGCATCACCCATCAATGACCAACCTTTCAATACTAAAAAGCAAGAAAGGATAGCGCATACGGTCCCACTAACAATGGCGGTAATCAATGCTTTTTGCATAAAAGGAAAAGCAAACGGAGCCATCAGTAAGTCAATGAAATCACTCATGAGATGCTCCTTGTCGGTGTGACTGATGCAGCCGAGCTACTTCCTTTTTTGCATTACGTTTTGAGGCAAAAATACCGTGCTTAGGTGCAAAGAAAAATGCCAACAGGAAAATAATAGTTTGTAGTGTAACAATTAACCCACCTGTAGCACCGTTGAGGAAATAACTGATATAAGCACCAACAGCACTGGTTACGGTACCAATTGTGACTGAAATAATGAGTAAACGTTTAAACTGGTCGGTCAATAAATAGGCGGTTGCCCCCGGAGTGACGACCATTGCGATAACAAGGATTGCACCAACTGTTTGTAGGGCTGCAACAGTACAAGCACTTAATAATGTAAAGAAAATAATTTTTAGGCGTAATGGGTTCAAGCCAATTGAACGAGCGTGGCTTTCATCGAAAAAAACGGCTAATAAATCTTTCCATAAGCACAGCAGTACAATGAATGAAATGCCAATAATAATTTCTACTTGTAATACGTCAGAATCCGCAATACCTAAAATATTACCAAAAATAATACTTTGTACATTCACAGATGTTGGGTTCAATGAAACAATCAACAAACCTGCTGCGAAAAAAGTAGAGAAAATAAAGCCAATGACAGCATCTTCACGTAAACGAGTTAGATGCTTTATTAATGTCATGGCCAGTGCCGCGAGGATCCCAGTAAAAAAGGCGCCAGCCGCATAGGGCAAACCTAAAGCATAAGCACCAGCTACCCCAGGAACAACAGAGTGGGAGAGCGCATCTCCCATTAATGACCAGCCTTTCAACATCAAATACGCCGATAAAAACGCACAGACAGCACCAACAATGGCGCTGACCCAAATAGCTTTTATCATAAAATCATATTCAAAGGGCTGTAATAACATCTCAATCATTCGGAACCCTTAGCTTGGTTTTTTCGAACGGGGGCATCATGGTCATGACCATAGAATACAGCCGCTCTTTCATCATCGGTAATGACGGTGACAGAGCGAGGGTCATCATCGTCATGAAGCTCTTGACCTGACAGGTTAATATGACGCAATACACCGCCGAAAGCTTGCTGCAGGTTTCGTTGCGTAAATGTTGTTTCTGTAGGTCCACTCGCTAAAACAGTGCGATTGATTAAGATAACGTGGTCGCAAAACTCAGGCACACTACCCAAGTTATGAGTTGAAACGAGGATTAGATGGCCTTCGTCACGCAAACTACGCAGCAGGTCAATAATGGCATTTTCAGTTTTAACATCAACCCCAGTAAAGGGTTCATCAAGGAGTAAAACTTTGCCTTCTTGTGCGAGCGCCCGCGCTAAAAAAACTCGTTTTTTCTGACCGCCTGAAAGTTCGCCTATTTGGCGATGTTCAAGGCCTGCAAGGTCAACCCGTTCTAATGCCATTTTGACCGCATCTTTATCGGCTTGTTTAGGGATGCGGAAAAACCCCATTTTGCCGTAACGGCCCATCATCACAACATCAGAAACGAGAACGGGGAAATTCCAGTCAACTTCTTCTGTTTGTGGGACGTATGCAATCACATTTTCTTTAAGCGCGGTTTTTATCGGCTGATCATTTAATGTCACACTGCCAGAAGATGGGGTGACAAGCCCCATAATGGTTTTAAATAACGTTGACTTGCCACTACCATTTACGCCAACTAAGGCACAAATAGAGCCACCAGAGATAGTAAAGCTTGCGTCATAGATAGCGGTGTGACCATTATTATATGTCACAGTCGCATCATCGACGATAAGATTCGGGTGTTCGAATTGACTTGAGTGATTCATATTACTGTGAAAATCCTTTCGCTATCGTGTCTACAGTTGTATTTAAAAGGTCTATATATGTTGGTACTGGGCCATCGGCAGTTGATAATGAGTCAACATATAACACGCCACCGTATTTTGCCCCGGTTTCTTTACTGACTTGGCGAGCAGGTTTATCAGAAATGGTACTTTCACTGAATACCACAGGGATGTTGTATTTACGGACAGTATCAATCACTTTTTTCACTTGTTGAGGAGAGCCTTGCTCTTCTGCATTGATTGGCCACAAGTACACTTCTTTAAAGCCGTAATCTTTTGTTAAATAGCTAAATGCGCCTTCACTTGAGACTAACCAACGTTCATTTTCTGGAATACGATTTAAACGTTCACGTAAAGGGGCATCAAGTTCAGCAATTTGCTGCGCATATTTTTTAGCATTGGCATTATATGTTTCTGCATTTTCAGGATCATATTTGACCAGAGCTTGACGAATATTTTCAATATAAATTTTAGCATTGGCAGGAGACATCCATGCATGTGGGTTTGGATTGTCTTTATATTCACCTTCACGGATTGGCATTGGCTCAATACCCTCAGTGACTACGACTGCAGGAACATTTTTGAAATTTTCAAAGAAACGTTGGAACCAAACTTCCAAATTCATCCCATTCCATAAGATTAAATCTGCATCATAGGCTTTCATAATATCTTTAGGAGTTGGTTGATAACCGTGAATTTCCGCACCAGGCTTCGTTATAGACTCGACAATTGCTGCATCTCCAGCTACATTTTGAGCGATATCTTGAATAATGGTAAAAGTGGTTACGACTTTAAACTTTTTAGCAAAAGCAGGTTGGCTAAAAAAGATGACTGCTACCAAAGCAAACATACTGGTTAGTAAAGGTGCAGATAATCGAGATACGTTCTTCTTCATAAAAAGTGACCCTGACATTATTGGTTTAGCGTTTTTTAACATACAGTTGTTAAGGTTTATAACAATTATATTTTATATCTCAACTGATAATGATTATCAATATCAATTGTGAAAAATAAATACAAACAGTGTGGAATAGCATTATTCGTCATTATAGGCTTCTAAGTCCCATGGCTATTTGTACGACTAAAACACGTCCTGAAGTAAAAGTTAAGTAAAAATTATTTTATTTTTCTTAGGATTAGTTATTCTGCCATCGGCTTCCATCGTAGAGGATTCGACAGTGAGAAAAATAATTGGCGGTACTTTTATGCTACTGCTACTAGCAGGTTGTTCAAGCGAGCCAGATAGGCCTGTAACAAAACAGCGAATGTTAGAGCCTACAGGGCCAATAGCCACACAAAATACGACATTTCCAAGAACGCCTTTTGATGAATTTATTCGTGACTCTGCGGTTCGTTATAGTGTTGATGAAGCTTTAATTAGGGCTATTATTGAGGTCGAATCCAATTTTAGGCCTGAAGTTGTCAGTAAATCCAACGCAATAGGTTTGATGCAGATTAAAGCTTCGACAGCGGGGCGTGACGCATACCGTTACCAAGGGAAGCCAGGGGAGCCGAGTACTCGTGACCTAAAAGATCCACAAAAAAATATTGATATTGGCACAGCCTATATTCGTATTTTAAGGGAACAGCACCTTGCTGGAATAAGCCACCCTCAGACGTTATATTATGCAACTGTTGTCGCTTATGTGAACGGGGCTGGAGCGTTATTAAGAACATTTGATAATGATAAGGGTAGGGCGATTGCAATGATTAACAGCTTATCGCCGGAAGAATTTTATCAACATGTACAAACAAAACATCCTGCACCGCAAGCCCCACGCTATTTGTGGAAAGTTAAAAATGCTTACAATGCATTAGCTATGTCTTATTGATATTCACGCATTAAGTGTGGGAGTTGCGCGACAATTTCAACAATTCCGTTGATTACAAATTGCACTCCCATACAGATTAATAAAAATCCCATCACCCGTGCGATTGCATCAATACCGCTATTTCCTAGCCACCTCATAATAGAAGTTGCGCCTCTTAAACCAATCCAAACGATGAGACTTGCAATAAAAAAGGTAATTACAGGGGCGACTTTTAAAACCCATGGGGCAAAACTAACATTACCTTGTAATGATGCTGTGGAGCTGATGATCATAGCAATAGTACCAGGGCCTGCGGTACTTGGCATAGCAAGAGGAACAAAGGCAATGCTAGGTGATTCTTGGCGTTTTTTAGGGACATTTGGATCATCAAGGGCATTGGCGGTTGGGTCTTCCCCAACATCACTGCTAGGAAACAGCATGCCAAATCCAATAAATGCCACAATTAGCCCGCCTGCAATTCGCAGTCCTGGTATTGATATTCCAAATGTGTTCATGACTAATTGGCCTGCATAAAAAGCGATTGTCATGATTGCGAATACATAAATAGAGGCCAATAACGATTGATGGTCACGCTGCTCTTTTGTCATATTAGCAGAGATGCTTAACATGACTGCAATTGCAGTTAAAGGGTTGGCGAGAGGAAGTAACAGTACCAGACCAATACCAACGGCTTGAAATAGCTCAAGAAAATTTGTCATGGAAGTTAGATTCAAGCTCCTGATTAATGTGAATAAAATACCTTATCTCAAATGATAGCAAAATTTCTTATAGATCTGTAGGTTAGCATTTATATCTAGTGAGATATTTTATGGTAGGAGGTGGTTAGCATACTGATGAGTAAGAGTTAATATTAACTATCATTTATTAGTTTGTAGATAATAAGAGTTGTTCACATTAATTGTGGATAACAATGGCTTTCATCTGTGAATAACTTATTTTATTTGTTAAATAACAGCAAGATGAGTGATTGTGGTAAAAGTATTCAATTTTTAAAGGCAAAAAAAAACCTTTTTATGGGGGATAAAAAGGTTAAGGGCATTTCGTAACAGGTTGTCTTTAAGTTGATATGGGATACAGTATATCTGCTGCAATGTTATTTACTGATAATTTATGTAAATTCATTAAAAGAATTCACTGTGACAGACAAGTAAAGGGTAAAAAAATATGTTAAACGGAATCAACCATTTAACTTTAGCTGTAACTGATTTAGAAAAAAGTATTGGTTTTTATCAATCACTACTTGGTATGAAGTTACATGCGAGTTGGAAAAAGGGCGCCTATATTTCCTGTGGCGATTTATGGTTATGTTTATCATTAGATATAACTCGCCAATTTTCGTCCCCAGAAAAAACGGATTACACACACTATGCCTTTAACGTTGATGCGAAAGACTTTCTTATCGTTGTTGATAGGCTAATGCAAGCAAATGTCATTGTCTGGAAAGAAAATAAAAGTGAAGGAGATTCTTTTTACTTTCTTGATCCAGATGGCCACAAATTAGAATTACATGTAGGCGGCTTATTACATCGCTTAAAGAGCTGCCAAGAAAAACCGTATGAAGAAATGAAATTTTATTAAAAAGAGTTATGGATTTCTTTACAAAGGATTTTTAGTTTTAAAAATAGCTTTACGCAGAGTTGGTTATCCTATTTTCAGTTAATTTTGAGTAATAGGAAAAAGAATGAAAAAACTTATAGCGACATTAGCCGGGGCGTCGATGCTATTAGTTTTGGCTGCCGCCATGTTACTAATCGTTTTTCCTCAGCAGTGGAAGCAAAGCATTTATCCGAATATATCCCAAGTCTTACCAACATCGCTCAGTGCTATTTTACCGCAGAGTTTAGCCAGTAATGATATTTGTAATAGTCTAGAGGATAACCTGCAAAGTTTTACTGATTATCTTAAAGTGAATCAGGACATTGTTGATGTAAAGGGAATGAATAGTTTAGATGAACAACTTGCCAATATTCAAACCAGAATTGATTCTATGCCCAGTGATGTACGAAATTTAGTTTGCCAGCAAGAGTATAGTAAATTAGAAGGTTTAAAGAGTGTGTTTTCCTTAACTCCCAATAACTAATTATTTTTGTAGTTAATATCACTCCTCTATATGTTCCTCCACTCAAATTTATATATTCATTTATGGTATGCTAATAGCATCATTTTGGCTTACAGGTAACGCAATGAATATATTTAAATTGCCATTATTGAATTGGTTAGTCGCTAATGGGGTCGCTGTATATTTTCTTTCCAAGCAAGGTCTTTTAGACTGGACGTTTTCTGGTTGGATGGGAATTTTAGGTATATTAATTGCACTGGAGAGTGTGAGTTGGGTCGCGACGAGTCTTTACTACTTTTATAAACATAAAACATCACCAAATCCTACGGTTAAGGCAACGCATTTAGTGACTAACGGGCCTTACCGATTTTCACGTAATCCAATGTATTTAGCTTTTACATCAATGAGCTTGGCTTTAGCTTTCTTTTCACATTCTCCTTATTTTTTGGTCGCAGGGTTAGTATTTTGGCTGATTACTGATTTATACACGATCCCACAGGAAGAACGTTTTTTATCTGCATCATTTAAGAATGAGTGGGAAAAATATAGCAAACAAACGAGACGTTGGTTATAGATTGGTGGAAATGAGACGCTTTATCATTTAATCTGTTTTGTACACTTCAAATTTAGAATTTACGCAAAACATATTTAGGATAATCATGAACTATCAGGTGGCGCCATTTTGGATATATTCCAGTAAACTCGCATGTTTTATAATGTTCAGCGTATTTTTTGCTTTTTTTTCGGTAAGTGGTTTTATACTTTATTTATTTACCATCGGGGTTGTTTGGGCTGTCGTAGTCTCATTTAAAATTCATGGAATGAAGGAAAAAGGAATAGTCTTAAAAAATAGCGATACATCTGATTGGATGGTATATGTGAATGGTATTCCAGTCCAAGAAAGAAGACAAACTCTCTCCAATCCCTGTTTTGCAACGATACAGCATGCGAAGTCATTCTTTAGTATTGCCTTTATTATTCGGGCGTTAATTCAAATTATCTTTTGTATTTATTTACTTTGGCAAATAGAGAAATTAGATAATACTTATGTACTATTACTCTCGTTAATAGCCACTTTCTACATCATTTACTCTTTATGGAAATCAATTCAATCGGTTATTACTCTTCAACAAAATAAGATAATCAGCGAAGAGATAATTGCACCTAGTGGATCCCATTGGTATCGCGTGTTTTTTGAGCAAAAAGAGAAACTATTTCCTGCATTAGATAACTTATTTGCCATTTAATCGGGAAGGTATTGATTTTTCATATGAAGAAGAACAATTAGCGGCATTACGCTATCACCATAAAATAGGTCTGTGTTATCATTAGTAGTTGAGTTACTCACGATGTAACGAAATAGGGTACTTAAATTGCCCATATTTGTGTACATGTCTTGCATTGTGAAGTGAGAAATCGTTAGTAACGTATTGATTTATAACTTTGGAATAATCAAGCAAGTGATCTTTCGTGTGGGTCACCACTGCTGATAAGGATTTTTTAATGCCTGTTATTACTCTTCCTGATGGAAGTCAGCGTCAGTTTGACCACCCCGTTTCTGTGATGGATGTTGCTCGTGACATCGGCGCAGGTTTAGCTAAAGCCTGTATTGCAGGACGAATTAATGGCGAACGTGTCGATGCATGTGAAATAATTGAACATGATGCAAATGTATCCATTATTACGAGTAAAGATGAAGACGGACTCGAAATTATTCGTCACTCTTGTGCTCACCTGTTAGGTCATGCAATTAAACAACTATGGCCAAACACGAAAATGGCGATTGGCCCTACTATCGATAATGGTTTTTACTATGATGTCGATTTAGACCATATGCTGACGCAGGAAGACTTGGAAAAGCTTGAAAAGCGTATGCTTGAGCTTGCCAAAACAGATTATGATGTGGTGAAAAAACGCGTTTCTTGGAGCGAAGCTCGTGAAACTTTCGTTGCCCGTGGCGAAGACTATAAAGTTGAAATTTTAGATCAAAATATTAGCCAAGATGACCGCCCTGGTTTATATCATCACGAAGAATATGTTGATATGTGTCGTGGTCCACATGTACCGAATATGCGTTTTTGCCACCATTTTAAATTACAGAAAGTGGCTGGCGCATACTGGCGTGGTAACAGCGATAACAAAATGCTGCAACGTATTTACGGCACCGCATGGGCCGATAAAAAACAATTAGCGGCCTATTTATTACGTTTAGAAGAAGCAGCTAAGCGTGACCACCGTAAAATTGGTAAACAATTAGATTTATACCATATGCAAGAAGAAGCGCCGGGTATGGCATTCTGGCATAATGACGGTTGGACAATTTTCCGTGAGCTGGAAACTTTTGTACGCACTAAACTGAAAGCTTATAACTATCAAGAAGTTAAAGGCCCGTTCATGATGGATCGCGTGCTGTGGGAAAAAACAGGTCACTGGGATAACTATAAAGACGCGATGTTTACGACTTCTTCTGAAAACCGTGAATATTGTGTGAAACCAATGAACTGCCCAGGTCACGTACAGATTTTCAACCAAGGTTTGAAATCATACCGTGACTTACCATTGCGTATGGCAGAGTTTGGTAGCTGTCACCGTAATGAGCCATCAGGTGCACTGCACGGCTTAATGCGTGTGCGTGGCTTTACTCAAGATGATGCACATATCTTCTGTACTGAAGAGCAAATCTTAAGCGAAGTAACTAGCTGTATTGAAATGATTTATGATGTTTACGCAACTTTCGGTTTCGAAAAGATTGTCGTAAAACTATCAACCCGTCCTGAAAAACGTATCGGTACTGACGAGATGTGGGATAGGGCGGAAGAAGACTTAGCGAATGCACTGAAATCAAAAGGTATTGAGTTTGAATACCAACCAGGTGAAGGCGCATTTTATGGTCCGAAAATCGAGTTTACACTGTACGACTGCCTTGACCGTGCATGGCAATGTGGTACTGTCCAGTTAGACTTCTTCTTACCGGGCCGTTTAACAGCTTCCTATGTAGGGGAAAATAACGAACGTATCGTTCCTGTTATGATCCACCGTGCAGTGTTAGGTTCACTAGAACGCTTTATTGGTATCTTAACAGAAGAGTATGCAGGCTTTTTCCCAACATGGTTAGCACCACAGCAAGTGGTTGTAATGAACATTACTGATAGCCAAGCAGATTATGTTCAAGAATTAGTAAGCAAGCTGCAAAGTGTTGGCATTCGTGCGAAAGCGGACTTACGTAACGAGAAAATCGGCTTTAAGATCCGTGAACACACGCTGCGTCGCGTCCCTTACATGTTAGTATGTGGTGATAAAGAAGTTGAATCAGGTAAAGTTGCTGTACGTACCCGTCGTGGTAAAGACTTAGGCAGCCTTGATGTCAACGAATTCATGACAAAACTGCTTGAAGAGATCCGCAGTCGTCAACTCAATCAGATGGAGGAATAAGGTATTAAAGGCGGAAAAAAACTCCCAACGGCGCGCCCAAATCGTATTAATGATGAAATTCGCGCAACAGAAATCCGTGTCACTGGTTTAGACGGTGAGCAACTTGGTGTAATGAGTGTGCGTGAAGCCCTCTTTAAAGCAGAAGAAGCAGGTGTCGACTTAGTCGAAATCAGCCCAAATGCTGAGCCACCAGTTTGTCGTATCATGGACTACGGTAAATATCTTTATGAGAAAAGCAAATCTCAAAAAGAACAAAAGAAAAAACAAAAAGTTGTTCAAGTGAAGGAAATTAAATTCCGTCCGGGAACAGACGAAGGCGACTACCAAGTTAAACTACGTAGTTTAATTCGCTTTTTGGAAGATGGTGACAAAGCTAAAGTGACACTGCGTTTCCGTGGTCGCGAAATGGCTCACCAACAGATTGGCTTAGAAGTGCTTAACCGCATCAAAGCCGATCTGGATGAACTGGCATCAGTAGAATCATTCCCATCAAGGATTGAAGGACGCCAGATGATCATGGTATTGGCACCAAAGAAAAAATAATTAAGCCAGTATGGTTATAGCGAAGTAATTGCTAGAGTCGAGCAGCGCTCATTTGGGCGCTGCTTCTCTATTTTATTTGTCTTATCTAATGAGTAAAAATAATTGCTTCAATGCTACAAATTTCCCTCAAAATCCAAGTTTTCAAACAGTTCAGTGTGATTTATTGCAAGATTTACTTGAGTAATCCGGCAAGAAGCATTAAAATCCGCGGTCGAATCACTTTGTCAGCGCATAGCGCATAAAGACAAACAAAGAATATCGTACACGCGTCAAGTAGTAACTATTGAGTGACGAGTGTATTTGCTTGAGAGAAGCAAATCTCTTTATCCAATTGGAGGAATGAAGTATTAAAGGCGGAAAAAGAATCCCAACAACACGTCCAAATCGTATCAATGATGAAATTCGTGTTCCAGAGGTCCGTTTAACGGGTTTAGACGGTGAACAGTTAGGCATCATGAGCGCACGCGAAGCGCTTGAAAAAGCTGAAGAAGCAGGTGTAGACCTAGTAGAAATCAGCCCAAATGCTGAACCGCCAGTTTGTCGTATCATGGATTACGGCAAATTCCTTTATGAGAAGAGCAAATCTCAAAAAGAGCAAAAAAAGAAACAAAAAGTTGTTCAGGTGAAGGAAATTAAATTCCGCCCTGGTACAGATGAAGGTGATTATCAGGTCAAACTACGCAACCTGACTCGCTTTCTGGAAGATGGTGATAAAGCTAAAGTTACACTGCGTTTTCGCGGTCGTGAAATGGCTCACCAGCAGATCGGTCTGGAAATGCTTAACCGCATCAAAGCTGATCTGGAAGAACTGGCATCCGTGGAGTCTTTCCCTTCAAGAATTGAAGGGCGTCAGATGATCATGGTGCTGGCACCGAAGAAGAAATAATTAGGCCTGCAAGTAATACTCGTTTATAGCAATATAGATGTTATTCGCCTAATTAATTCGTAGTTAATCACAATGCGAAGTTGGAAATAAAAGAAATGCCAAAGATTAAAACTGTACGTGGCGCAGCAAAGCGCTTTAAAAAAACTGCAGGCGGTGGCTTTAAGCGTAAGCATGCAAACCTTCGTCACATCCTGACTAAAAAGTCAACTAAGCGTAAACGCCATTTACGTCCGAAAGGAATGGTATCTAAGGGCGATCTGGGTCTGGTAGTTGCTTGCCTGCCTTACGCATAAGTAAACAATTTAGTTAATATAAGATAAAGACGATAGGAGATAGCTTATGGCTCGCGCAAAACGTGGTGTAATCGCCCGTGCACGTCACAAAAAAATTCTGAAGCAAGCGAAAGGTTACTATGGTGCACGTTCACGTGTTTACCGCGTAGCATTTCAAGCGGTAATCAAAGCTGGTCAATACGCTTACCGTGACCGCCGTCAACGTAAACGTCAGTTCCGTCAACTGTGGATCGCACGTATCAACGCTGCGGCTCGTCAGAACGGTCTGTCTTACAGCCGCTTCATCAATGGCTTGAAAAAAGCTTCAATTGAAATCGACCGTAAGATCTTAGCAGACATCGCAGTTTTCGATAAAGCAGCATTCACTGCTTTAGTTGAAAAAGCGAAAGGCGCTTTAGCTTAATTGTTTGCTTGGAAAGAGGAGGGAAACTTCCTCTTTTCATTTATAGCTATTTGTGTTAATACTTTAGATACAGTTAGTTATTGAGAGTTTACTACATGCATTCTGTGATTTTTCGTTTCTTTTTTTACTTTAGCACCTGAATTTCGGGGGTTTTTTCGCGTAAATAGAAAAAAGAAATGAAAAGTTACGCTAAAGCCTCCTTAGGGAGGCTTTTTCATTTCTAGTTTTAGATTAAGTACAGTAAAATCAGTTAAGTATTCATTCATTACCAAATAGAATGTGAAGCTTAATATATATAGTGAATAACTAGCAAAAAGACCAAGTGGTCATAAAGGGGAAACAATGCCACATCTCGCTGAGTTGGTTGCACAGGCAAAAGCAGCCATTGAACAGGCCCAAGATGTTGCTACGTTGGAATCAGTGCGTGTTGAATATTTAGGCAAGAGCGGCCATTTCACACTACAGATGAAAACGTTGCGTGATCTGCCTGCTGAGGAACGTCCAGCAGCAGGGGCTGTGATAAATGAAGCTAAAGTACAGGTTCAAGATGCACTGAACGCCCGTAAGGACGCGATGCAAGCTGAAATTCTTAATGCACGTCTAGTATCAGAAAAAATTGATGTGTCATTACCTGGGCGTCGTATGGAAAATGGTGGGTTACACCCAGTGACCCGTACAATTCAGCGAATTGAAGAGTTTTTTGGCGAATTAGGTTTCTCTGTTGAAACTGGTCCAGAAATCGAAGATGACTATCATAACTTTGATGCGTTAAATATACCAGCTCACCATCCCGCGCGTGCTGACCATGATACTTTTTGGTTTGATGCAAAACGCTTACTGCGTACGCAAACATCGGGTGTACAAATCCGTACAATGAATGGCCAACAACCACCGATTCGTATCATTGCTCCTGGTCGTGTATATCGTAATGATTACGACCAAACGCATACACCAATGTTCCATCAAACAGAAGGCCTGATTGTTGATAAAGATATCAGCTTTACCAATCTAAAAGGCACATTGCATGATTTCTTGAATAACTTCTTTGAAGAGGAAGTTCAAGTACGTTTCAGACCATCGTATTTCCCATTCACCGAACCTTCAGCGGAAGTTGATGTTATGGGTAAAAATGGTAAATGGTTAGAAGTATTAGGCTGCGGAATGGTGCATCCAAATGTATTGCGCAATGTAGGTATTGACCCTGAAGTCTACTCTGGATTTGCCTTTGGTATGGGGATGGAGCGCTTAACAATGCTACGCTACGGTGTTTCTGACCTACGTGCATTCTTCGAAAATGATCTTCGTTTCCTCAAACAGTTTAAATAAGGCGGGGTTATCTCATGAAATTCAGTGAACTATGGTTACGCGAATGGGTAAACCCGGCGATCAGTAGTGAAGCATTATCTGACCAAATCACGATGGCGGGTTTGGAAGTTGATGGTGTAGATGCAGTTGCTGGCCAATTTCACGGCGTTGTTGTTGGTGAAGTGGTTGAGTGTGGTCAACACCCAAATGCAGACAAACTGCGCGTTACAAAAGTTAACGTAGGCGGTGAGCGTTTATTAGATATCGTCTGCGGTGCACCAAACTGCCGTCAAGGCCTGAAAGTTGCTGTTGCAACGGTTGGCGCAGTATTACCGGGTGATTTTAAAATTAAAGCGGCAAAACTGCGTGGCGAACCTTCTGAAGGTATGCTGTGTTCTTATTCTGAACTGGGTATTTCTGATGACCACAGTGGCATTATTGAATTGCCACTAGATGCCACTATCGGTACCGATATTCGTGAATATCTAAAACTTGATGATAATGCGATTGAAATCAGCATTACACCTAACCGTGCAGATTGCTTAAGTATTCTTGGGGTTGCACGTGATGTCGCTGTTATTAATAAATTAGCGCTAAATGAGCCTGCTATTAATACAGTATCTGTGACCACAAAAGATACTTTCCCAATTCGAGTAGAAGCACCTAATGCCTGCCCACGTTTCTTAGGTCGTGTGATCAAAAATATTGATGTGTCAGCGCCAACGCCAATGTGGATGAAAGAAAAGTTGCGTCGTGGTGGCGTCCGTTCTATTGACGCGGTTGTGGATATTACCAACTACGTCTTATTAGAATTGGGTCAGCCTCAACACGCTTATGATCTAGACCGTTTAGATGGGGCTATTGTTGCTCGTATGGCAAAAGAAGGGGAGAAACTAGTTCTCCTTGATGGCAGTGAAGCAACGTTAAAATCAGACACATTAGTGATTGCTGATGAATCAAAAGCACTGGGGATTGCAGGTATTTTTGGCGGTGAACACTCAGGTGTTAATACGGAAACCAAAAATATTTTATTAGAGTGTGCATTCTTCGACCCATTATCGATCACAGGTCGTGCACGTAATTACGGTTTGCACACTGATGCATCTCACCGTTTTGAGCGTGGTGTTGACCCTCAATTACAGTTTAAAGCGATTGAACGTGCTACTGCGCTAATTGTTGAGATTTGTGGTGGTGAAGTCGGTGAAATTATTGATGTAACCAGTGAACAGCATTTACCAAAAGCCGCAAATATTAAACTGACACGCAATAAATTAGACCGTTTGGTTGGTCACTTTATTGAAGATGAGTTAGTTACTGATATTTTGACGCGTTTAGGGTGCAAAGTCACGGTTTCTGCTAATACATGGGATGTTGTCGCCCCAAGTTGGCGCTTCGATATGCAAATCGAAGAAGACTTAGTGGAAGAAGTTGCTCGTGTATATGGATATAACAGCATCCCTGATGTGCCATTACGTGCTGATTTGACCATGACTAACCACAAAGAAGCTAACTTACCTTTAAAACGTATTAAAGCAATGTTAGTTGACCGTGGTTACCAAGAAGCAATCACTTATAGTTTTGTTGACCCTAAAGTTCAAGCTTTACTGCATCCACAACAAGACGCGTTGCTTTTACCTAACCCTATTTCTGTTGATATGTCAGCGATGCGTTTATCGTTACTGGCTGGTTTATTAGGAACGGTTGTCTATAATCAAAATCGTCAACAAAATAGAATTCGTTTATTTGAGACAGGTCTGCGCTTTATTCCTGATAATCAAGCAGAATATGGAATTCGCCAAGAACCTATGTTGGCAGGGGTCATTACAGGTAACAGATTTGAAGAACATTGGTCATTAGATAAACAAGTTGTTGACTTCTTTGACTTAAAAGGTGATCTTGAAGCTGTTTTTGAATTGACTGGGAAACTAAATCAAATTACATTTAAATCTGAGGCACATCCTGCATTGCATCCAGGTCAAAGTGCTGGGATTTATCTGGAAAATGAACACATTGGCTTTATTGGTGTAGTTCACCCAGAATTAGAACGCAAACTCGATTTAAATGGTCGTACGGTGGTGTTTGAGGTTCGTAGTGATGCGATAGCACAACGTGTCATCCCTGAAGCTAAGGCGATTTCGCGCTATCCATCGAACCGCCGTGACATCGCTGTTGTCGTGCCAGAAGATGTGGCTGCTGCTGAAGTTTTAGCAGAGTGTAAAAAAGTTGGCATAAATCATATAGTTGGCATAAACTTATTTGATGTGTACTGTGGTGAAGGAATAGCGGATGGCTATAAGAGCCTTGCTATCAGTCTTGTCTTCCAAGATACCCAGCGTACTATGGAAGAAGAAGAGATCACTGCTACCGTTGATCTGTGTATTGCTGCGTTAAAACAGCGATTCCAAGCCTCCTTGAGGGACTAAACCTATGGCGCTTACTAAAGCTGAAATGTCAGAAAATTTGTTTGAAAAACTGGGTGTTAGCAAACGTGATGCTAAAGACCTTGTCGAAACTTTCTTTGAAGAGGTTCGCCTTTCCTTAGAAAATGGTGAGCAAGTAAAATTATCTGGATTCGGTAACTTTGATTTACGTGATAAAAATCAACGTCCCGGACGTAACCCTAAAACTGGGGAAGATATTCCAATTACTGCCCGCCGTGTTGTTACCTTCCGCCCAGGCCAAAAATTAAAAAGCCGTGTAGAAAAAGCAACGCCGAAAGAGTAATTATATCGTTTGATATGAAAAAAGACCGCCTAGGCGGTCTTTTGTTTTTTTGTCACATAAATTGCTTGAGCTCTCTATCTATTAACGTAATAAGAAGTTCATTCGCGGAATTCTTAAAAGCGGTTTCTTTCATTATAACTTTATGTTTTTTCTTTTCACTTAACTTATTGAAATTATTATATTCGGCAGTTGTTCTTCTGGTTGATGACAACCCTCCACCAACAGCTATGGCAATATTCTTTGGTTCCATTTTGTTTTCTTTTGAATGTATCGCGATTTTAACAAACAGCGGCATACAAATTTGTAAATGCAATGGTAGTTTTTGCAGCTCAGGCAATCTTTCATCCGCGTTGTTTTTGGCTATCTGTAAAGTTTTATCTCTCTTGTTTGGAGCCATATTTTTAACATTTTTTTTTGTTTTATTTTCTTTATCTCTCTTGTTTGGAGCCATATTTTTGACATTTTTTTTTGTTTTATTTTCTTTATCGATTGATTTTTCATATTTATTTATTAATTTTTTGAGTTTGTCTTCTTCATTTGAATGCTTGGTTATTATTTTGTTTCGTAACTCTTTAATGGCGCCGGTAAGTTCATTTTGTGTAAAACTATTATCTTCTCTTATTTTTTGACTAAAGCTTGCATTATCAGTTAGTTTTACTAAGAGGTCAGAAATTTTAGAGGTAACACCGTTTATCCTTAAGATACCTTCTTGTTTAATAAATGTTGGGTTACTCAGCAAAGCTAAAATAATCGTATTCATGGAATGAAACTCTGCTTTTTCACCCTCAGATATATCAGGATACTGGTTGATTAATTCAATATTTTTTAAGTAGATCTTGTTGGCTGCACTTGCCCATTCTTCAGTTGGGCACTGAGCTGACAAATCACTCGCTTCAAGTTTATATTGTTTCTGAAACTGTTCCGCATGATTTGGTTCAATAGGTTGATTTACAAAGTTGTTAGTAGGTTGGTTATTGGCAGATGGAGGTAAGACAGTTGTATTTTTAATATATGCGGGGTTATCTATAATCTTAATATTGTCAAACTTATGTTTTACCATAAATTTGAGTTCATGATACAGAGAATCAAGGGACTGCATTACTGTATTTTTAATGGCTTTTAGTGAATGAATAAAAGACGTGTTTTGTCTTTCATCAGATGATTTCGCTTTATTAACGTGTATCTGATTTGTAGACGAATATATTTTAGAACAGTTCATATGTATTACTCCAAAGTAAAAAAACTAAAGAAGTTTAGATTCATTCGTATACTATCTCTTACATAAAAAGCTATAATTCATTAACTTAATGAAAAAACATTTATTATCATGATAGCTAACCAACTTGAGCATTTGAAAAATAAACAAAAGGCAACGGACTTACGTTTGATTGTTATATTGGTTATCAGTCTGTGTATCGTGTCCGTTTTTTACCTTTGTGTTGGGGAAATATGGTATTGGCCGAATCAATGGGTCGGAGAAAGTGCCAAGCTTTTTGTTTGGCAAATTCGTTTTCCACGCCTATTAGCCGTGATAGTTATTGGTGCAGCGTTAGCTGTTACTGGGGCCCTTATGCAAGCTTTATTTGAAAACCCACTAGCTGAGCCTGGGTTATTAGGTGTAAGTAATGGAGCGGGTGTTGCGGTGGTGCTGGCTGTATTGTTGTCTTCAGGCGTGACGCATTATTGGCTATTAAGTATTAGCTCAATTATGGGAGCACTATTTTTTACCTCCATATTGCTCTATTTTGCTCGCCGTAAAAACTTGAATAATTCAAGTTTATTGCTTGTTGGTGTTGCTCTAGGCGTGATTAGTGGTGCCTGTATGACATGGATGGTGTACATGAGCAGCAACCTTGATTTGCGACAGTTACTCTATTGGATGATGGGGAGTTTTAGTGGGGTTGATTGGCGACAATTTGGTCTTGTTATTGGTTGCTTGCCATTTTTAATTTGGGTGCTTTTCCAAGGAAATATACTGAATTACCTTTCATTAGGAACAGTACAAGCTTATCAATTAGGTATATCAATCCATAAATGGCGCGTTATATTGATTATTATTAGCGGTGTATTAATTGGCCTCAGTGTTGCTATTGCGGGGGCGATTAGCTTTATTGGCTTAGTTATTCCTCATATATTGAGATTAAGTGGTTTAACAGATAACCGCGTATTATTGGTTGGTTCTGCAGTGGCTGGGGCATTAGGGTTATTAACAGCAGATATTCTGTCTCGGTTATTAATCGCCAATGCGGAAGTTCCCATTGGTGTTATTACGGCAACCTTAGGGGCCCCGGTATTTATTTTCTTGTTAATCCGTCACCAACAATGGCGGTAGAAATGATGGAAAATAAATTAATTATTGATATTAAAAATATTACCATCGATACACGCTTGGTCAATGTTTCAGCTCAAGTGCTAACTGGTGAACAAATTCATATATTGGGTGCCAATGGGGCCGGGAAAAGTACATTATTAGCTGCGATAAGCGGTTATTTGCCTGTAGGTGGCGATATTTTAATTGGTGGGCGAAGTATACGGCAATATCATATTGCTCAATTGAGCCAACAACGTGCTTATCTTTCACAATTAGTTAGTTACATTCCAATACTCAAAGTTTTTCAATATGTTGGCCTGTTTTCACCTAACACAGTGTTTTCTGCTGGTGTTTTTGAGCGTTTATGTAGCGATTTTCAACTAACATCATTATTAAGTAAACCTATTAACCAACTCTCGGGTGGTGAATGGCAAAGAGTCCGAATTGTAGCAGCATTTTTGCAGGTCTGGGATAAACAGCAATGCGAGGGGAAATTTATATTATTGGATGAGCCGACCAATAATTTAGATATTATTCAGCAAGCAATGCTTGATAAATGGATTAAATATTTTTGTGATTGCTTAGGAACCGTTATAATGAGTGGTCATGATCTTAGCCATTCGTATAAAAATGCATCTTGTATTTGGATGATAAAACAAGGACAGTTAGTCGCAGTAGGGAAACCAGAATGTATAATGACAGAAAAAAATTTATCTGACATATTTATGTCTGAAATTAAGTTAAGCCACAGTGCATCTCACCGGGTGTGGCAGGTTATAAATTTAACGGATAAGCAATAAGGTGTTTTTATCACTTATTTTTGCATGATAATCCCGCAATGTTTGCAGGTGTTGAGGTTCGGTTAAAGTATAATTAACTAGAATATTCTATTCACAATGAAAACTAGGCTATAAACAATATGAGCAATTTCTTACCATTTTCAAAACCGGCAATCGGTGATGAAGAGGTCAAGGCAGTTGAAAAAGTTCTGCGTTCAGGCTGGATAACTACAGGCCCACAGAATCATCAATTAGAAGAAGATTTTTGTAAGCGTTATGGCTGTAAGCATGCGATTGCACTTTCTTCTGCAACAGCGGGGATGCATGTTGTCTTAATGGCATTAGGTATTGGCCCTGGTGATGAAATTATTACACCATCACAAACATGGGTTTCTACGATTAACATGATTGAATTGCTTGGTGCAACCCCTGTGATGATTGATGTTGATCGTGACACATTAATGATCCAACCCGATGCCGTAGAAAAAGCGTTAACAGAAAAAACAAAGGCCATTATCCCAGTTCATTATGCGGGGGCTCCTTGTGATCTTGACGCATTGCGTTTGATTGCTCAAAAAGCCGGTGTAGCTTTAATCGAAGATGCAGCACATGCAGTGGGTACTCGTTATAAAGATGAGTGGATTGGCGAAAAGGGAACGTCTATTTTCTCTTTTCATGCCATCAAAAATGTCACCTGTGCGGAAGGGGGATTAGTCGCAACAGATGATGACAAGCTCGCTCAGCGTGTACGAACGCTTAAGTTTCACGGTCTAGGCGTTGATGCGTTTGATAGACAAATGCAAGGCCGTAAGCCGCAAGCAGAGGTTGTTGAACCCGGTTTTAAATATAATTTGTCGGATATTCATGCCGCGATTGCAGTGGTGCAGTTATCACGAGTAGAGCAATTAAATCAGCGTCGTGCTGAGCTAACTGCTCGTTATCGTGAATTGCTGAAAAACTCTCCTTTGCAAATGTTGAGTGTACCTAGCTACTCACATTTACATGCGAATCATTTATTTATGGTACGTGTCGATAAAGCCGAATGTGGAATTGATCGCGATACATTCATGGAAAAATTGAAAGAGCATGATATTGGAACAGGGTTGCACTTTCGCGCCGCACATACTCAAAAATATTATCGCGAAAAATACCCTGAATTAGTTTTACCTGAATCAACCTGGAATAGCGCCACATTGTGTTCATTACCTTTATTTCCCGATATGACGGATGCAGATGTTGAACGGGTTGTCAAAGCTGTAGAAGCAGTTCTTTTGGAGTCAAAATAGTGTCACACGCAGATGAATTTGATGAGATAAAAAAAGTCTCAGTGGTAATCCCTGTCTATAATGAAGAGCAGAGCTTACCGCAATTACTAGAACGTACTATCAAGTCATGTAAACAATTAACTCAATCTTATGAATTAATTTTAGTTGATGATGGTAGTAGCGATCGTTCAGCGCAAATGCTTACAGAAGCAGCGGAAAATCCAGAAAACCACGTTATTGCAATTATTTTAAACCGTAATTATGGGCAGCATTCTGCTATTATGGCAGGTTTTAACCAAGCGGATGGCGATTTAGTAATTACCTTGGATGCGGATTTGCAAAATCCGCCAGAGGAAATCCCTCGTTTAGTGCAAACAGCGATGCAAGGTTATGATGTAGTTGGTACACGCCGTGCGAATCGCCAAGATTCTTGGTTTCGCAAAACAGCGTCTAAAATGATTAATGCGATGATCACCAAAGCAACAGGCCGCTCTATGGGTGACTATGGCTGTATGTTACGTGCGTATCGCCGTCATATTATTCAAGCTATGTTGCAATGTCATGAAAGAAGTACATTTATTCCTATTTTAGCAAATACATTTGCACGTAGAACCATTGAAATTGATGTAGCGCATGCAGAACGCGAGTTTGGTGATTCTAAATACAGCTTTATGAAGCTGATTAATTTAATGTATGACTTATTAACATGCCTGACTACGGCACCACTGCGTTTATTGAGTGTTGTCGGTAGTATTATCGCCGCTGGCGGTTTTTTATTAGCGGTATTGTTAATTGCATTGCGTTTAATTTTTGGCGCAGAGTGGGCCGCAGATGGCGTATTCACGCTGTTTGCAGTACTCTTTATGTTTATTGGTGCACAGTTTGTTGCCATGGGTTTATTGGGCGAATACATTGGTAGGATCTACAATGATGTGCGCGCGAGACCCCGTTATTTTATTCAAAAAGTCGTTGGAGCAGATGCGAAATCCGACAAAAATCAGGAAGAAGACTAATGAAAGCTATTGTTTTTGCCTATCATGATATTGGCTGCGTAGGGCTAAAAGCGCTTGAAAAAGCAGGTTTTGATATCCAAGCAGTGTTTACCCACACTGATGACCCAAATGAAAACCACTTTTACTCCTCTGTTGCGCGTTTAAGTGCTGACATGGAGCTTCCTGTTTTTGCGCCTGAAAACGTTAATCACCCATTGTGGATTGAACGTATTCGCGAAATGAAACCTGATGTGATTTTCTCCTTCTACTATCGTGATATGTTGAGTGAAGAGCTGTTAGCTATCGCGCCTAAAGGTGCGTTTAATCTACATGGTTCATTACTCCCTAAATATCGCGGTCGTGCGCCTATTAATTGGGCATTATTAAAAGGCGAAAGCGAAACAGGTGTAACCTTACACAAAATGGTAGCTAAAGCCGACGCTGGCGATATCATTGCTCAAGAAAAAGTGGTTATTACCGATACAGACACTAGCCTAACTTTACATGCAAAAGTCCGTGAAGCGGCGGAAGTTTTGCTGGATAAAACACTGCCATTAATCGAAACTGGTAGCTACAAAGCCGTTGCACAAGACGAAAGTCAAGCAACGTACTTTGGTCGTCGTACCGCTGAAGATGGTTTGATTAATTGGAACGACAGTGCAAAAGACGTTAACTGCTTGATTCGTGCAGTGACTGAACCTTACCCAGGTGCGTTTACCTATTTAGGTGCACGCAAAATGGTTATTTGGCGCGCACGCGTTTTAGATGATAACCAAGGTAAACCAGCAGGTACGGTACTTTCGAGTGACCCACTGCGTATCGCTTGTGGTCAAGGTGCTATCGAAGTGATTAGCGGCCAAAGTGAGACGGGTTTATATATGCAAGGTAGCCGCCTTGCTAACGAAATGGGTATCGTGACAGATGTTCGTGTTGGTGCAAAACCAACGGCACAAGTAAAACGTCGTACACGTGTTCTGATCCTTGGTGTTAACGGCTTTATCGGTAACCACTTGACTGAGCGCCTGTTAAAAGACGGTAATTACGATATCTATGGTATGGATATCGGTTCTTCCGCAATTGAACGTTTTATTGGTAACCCACGTTTCCACTTTATTGAAGGTGACGTTAGCATCCATACAGAATGGATTGAATATCACATCAAAAAATGTGACGTTATTCTGCCTTTGGTTGCGATCGCGACGCCAATCGAATATACCCGTAACCCACTGCGTGTTTTCGAGTTAGACTTCGAAGAAAATTTAAAAGTTGTACGTTACTGTGTGAAATACAACAAACGCATCATTTTCCCATCAACTTCTGAAGTTTATGGTATGTGTGATGATAAAGAGTTTGATGAAGATGAATCACGCCTGATCGTAGGTCCAATCAATAAACAACGTTGGATTTACTCAGTATCTAAACAATTACTTGACCGAGTGATTTGGGCATACGGTGCAAAAGAAGGTCTGAAGTTCACCTTATTCCGTCCATTTAACTGGATGGGACCACGTTTAGATAGCTTGAACTCTGCGCGTATTGGTAGTTCTCGTGCAATTACACAGTTGATCTTGAACTTGGTTGAAGGTTCTCCGATTAAACTGGTTGATGGTGGAGCACAAAAACGCTGTTTTACAGATATTAAAGACGGTATTGAAGCACTGTTCCGTATTATCGAAAATAAAGATGGTAAGTGTGACGGCCAAATCATCAATATCGGTAATCCAACGAATGAAGCCAGTATTCGTGAATTAGCGGAAATGTTGCTGGAAAGCTTCGAAAAACACCCACAACGTGGAAAATTCCCTCCATTTGCAGGTTTCCGTGAAATCGAAAGCAGCAGCTATTATGGCCAAGGGTATCAAGACGTTGAACACCGTAAACCAAGTGTTGAAAACGCACGTCGTTTACTGGACTGGGTTCCAACTATCGATATGAAAGATACCATTGAAGAAACATTAGATTTCTTCTTACAAGGTGCTGTTGAAGAGTTAGGTAATAAAGACTAATGAAAAAAGTTGGCTTGAGAATTGATGTGGATACCTACCAAGGTACATTAAAAGGGGTTCCACAGTTACTCAAAGTGCTCAAAGAGCATAATATTCAGGCCAGCTTTTTCTTCAGCGTAGGACCCGATAACATGGGGCGCCATTTATGGCGCCTTTTGCGTCCTAAATTTCTGTGGAAAATGCTTAGGTCTAATGCAGCATCCCTTTATGGGTTAGATATCTTATTAGCGGGCACAGCATGGCCGGGTAAAAAAATTGCTAAGGATTTAGGTTACTTGATGAAACAAACCTTGGATGCTGGTCATGAAGTTGGCTTACATGCATGGGATCATCAAGGCTGGCAGGCTAAGGTTGCGAAATGGAGCAAACCGCAACTGACAGAGCAGGTTAAGCTAGGTGTTGATGCATTGGAGCAAGCTATTGGGCATCGTGTGACTTGTTCAGCCGTCGCTGGTTGGCGAGGCGATGAGCGCGTATTGGAAGTTAAACAAACGTTTAACTTTGACTACAACAGTGATTGCCGTGGTAAATATCCATTTAGGCCAATTTTAGCGGATGGCTCATTAGGGACAGTTCAAATTCCTGTAACACTGCCGACTTACGATGAAGTTGTGGGAACAGTCGTGAGTGATGAGGCATTTAATGATTTTATTCTTCAAGCAATTAAAGAAGATCAAGGCATTCCAGTTTATACTATTCACACTGAAGTGGAAGGGATGTCTAAATCGGAACAATTTTCACAATTATTGGAACGAATTACACAAGAAGATATCCAATTCTGTACATTGAGTGAATTACTGCCAGACGATTTGAATTCATTGCCAAAAGGGCGTGTGGTGAGGGCACCATTCCCTGGGCGTGAAGGCTGGTTAGGCTGCCAAGAAGAGGAATAAGCAACCTATGTTGAATAACCGAGCGAGCAAAATAGGAGCCTCTCTGCTGGCTCTTTTTTTTATCTTAACCTATTTATTGCCGTTGGATAGCCGTTTACTTTGGCAACCAGATGAAACACGATATGCGGAAATTAGCCGTGAAATGTTACAGCGTGGGGATTGGATTGTTCCTTACATGCTGGATGTACGTTATTTCGAAAAACCAGTAGCAGGTTACTGGATAAACAATATTAGCCAAATGATTTTTGGTGAAACTAATTTTGCTGTTCGCTTTGGTTCGGTTTTTTGTATTTTCCTCAGTGCATTACTTGTCTACCGTATGGCAAAAATGATGTGGCGTAATAACCACGTTGCTTATGTTGCTAGCCTCATTTATATCTCAATGTTCTTGGTATTCTCCATCGGAACTTACAGTGTACTCGACCCAATGTTGTCTTTATGGATAGCGGCAAGCATGTTCTGTTGCTTGTGGGCAATGAAATCGAGAGAAGTAAAATCTAAACTAGCGGCATGGCTTTGTCTTGGGCTGGCTTGCGGCATGGCATTTATGACTAAAGGCTTTTTAGCCCTTGCGATCCCCGTGATAGTCATGCTTCCTGTCACAATCTATCAAAAGCGGTTCCTTGAGTTACTTAAGTACGGGCCGCTTGCAATAATTTCGGCGGTTATTATCAGTTTGCCATGGGCTTTGGCGGTTGCAAAACAAGAACCAGACTATTGGCACTATTTCTTTTGGATTGAGCACATTAAGCGTTTCACAGCAGATGATGCGCAGCATATTGCACCGTTTTGGTATTATATTCCAATTATCATTCTTGGCGCTATTCCATGGGCAGGGCTGTTGCCAGGTGCGATAATGAAAGGCTGGAAAGAACGTAAATCTAGCCCCGATATGTTTTTCTTACTGTGCTGGTTTGTTGTTCCTGTTATCTTTTTCAGTATTTCCCGCGGTAAGTTACCAACGTATATGTTACCGTTTATGGCGCCATTGGCATTGCTTATGGCGAAGTATGGGGTTGATTGTGTTCGTAATGGTAAAATGAAAGCATTGAAAGCCAATGGGATCATTAATGTTGTATTAGGGATCGCTGCGGTTATAGCGGTAATTGTCGTGAGCACGGTGATCAAAAAACCGTTATACGAACCTGATGAATGGTCAAAAATGGTGTTAGGTGTCGTTGCATTTTCTATTTGGGCGATTATCGGTTACCTATGTACGGTATTAAATGCTAAATATTGGTTATGGGCAGCCTCGTGCTCTTTGGCCGTGAGTTTGTGTATTGGTAGTGCTCTGCCGAACAACACCATCGATTCTAAATTACCTCAAAACTTTATTCATCAAAATCATGATTTACTGATGAATAGCAAATATTTGATGGCAAGTAATGTTGGGGTCGCAGCAGGCCTTGCGTGGGAAACACAAAATTCCAATATCTATTTATACAATAGTAGTGGAGAGCTAAGTTACGGTTTGGAATACCCAGATAGCCAACATCGCTTAGTTAAACCGGATCAATTTGCACAGTGGCTAGAAAAAGCACGCAAAGAAGGGCAGGTAACTGTTGTCTTTTTATTAGGCCGTAAAGAAGGGTTACCGGATATTCCTAAGCCAGATGAAGTCATTAAAAATTCACGTATGGCGATTGTGGTTTACCATCAACAATGATTGCACAACTACTGCTGTTATTGCTGGTTAGCGTTTTGACCTGCGTTGGGCAAGTGGCTCAAAAGCAAGCCGTCGTCAATTGGCAAAGTAATAAAACCAATAAAACAGCATCAGCCTTTCGGTGGCTGGTGCTGGCGGTTTTTATGCTAGGCCTTGGCATGTTGTTTTGGTTGAAATTATTGGAAACCATGCCGCTGAGTATCGCTTATCCAATGTTAAGTATTAATTTTGTATTAATTACTTTAATTGGCCAGTTTGTTTATAAAGAGCAAACTGGGCTTAACCACTGGTTAGGGGTTGCTGCCATTATGTTTGGTATTTTGCTAATGAGTATCGGCGTATGAACAAGGGTTATTTGTGGGTGATTAGCAGTGCTTTATTAGTCACAGTCGCTCAACTGAGCTTAAAAGCCGGGGTAGTTGAACTACCCTCATTCACACTTGGCTGGCATTGGCTACAATTAGAGTGGTTACTCGCAAATATTACTAGCTTAGGAATTATTTTTTTAGGGTTAGTTTGTTATGCGTTATCGATGTTATGTTGGCTATTAGCTTTAAAACACATAGCATTGAATAAAGCTTATCCGCTTATTAGCTTAAGCTATGTTTTCGTTTATTTATTAGCAGTTTTCTTACCTTGGTTTAATGAACCTGCGACAGGGCTAAAGGCTATTGGAATTGGCTTTATTTTATTAGGGGTATGGCTAATTAGCCGGCCCAATAAATCACCAAGTGATAGAACGGAATAATTTCTTAGTTGCTTATATTATAGTCTTCACGCACTATAATATAAGCAAGTTATCGCAATAAGATAAATAAGGTGCTTTATGGTTATCAAAATACAACACCTACCACTATTATTGTGTTTAGTTTTAATTGGTTGTTCATCGACATCCCTTAAAAGAACACCGCCGCCATTAAAAACACAATTATCAGACCCAATCATGACGATAGCACAATTAAAAGACCAGCTAGAGCAGTGGTATGGTACGCCTTATCATTATGGTGGAATGAATCAGAATGGTGTGGATTGTTCCGGTTTTGTCTATCGCACATTTAACGACCGTTTTGCCATTCAGTTACCTCGAACAACAGTAGATCAAACTCAATTAGGCACACGGATTGATAAATCTGATTTGATGCCAGGGGATTTGGTGTTCTTTAAAACAGGCTCAGGGGAGAATGGATTGCATGTGGGGATTTACGATACCGATAATACATTCATTCACGCATCAACGAGTAAAGGGGTAATTCGTTCATCAATGGATAATGTTTATTGGCGAAAAGTGTTTTGGCAAGCAAGACGTATCTAAATTCACTATTTTATTCAGTGATTATGCTATCTTAAGGGCAAGTTTTGTTTTAAGGATAGCTCAATGTCAACAGTACGTTTACTCATCTCAGAATCCTACGACCCTTGGTTTAACCTTGCGGTTGAAGAAACTATTTTCCGACAAATGCCAACCGACCAACGTGTTATGTTTCTTTGGAGAAATGCGGATACCGTGGTCATAGGGCGCGCTCAGAATCCGTGGAAAGAATGTAATACACGGCGGATGGAAGAAGATAATGTTCGTTTAGCTCGGCGCAGTAGTGGTGGTGGTGCTGTCTTTCATGATCTAGGTAACACTTGTTTCACATTTATGGCGGGAAAGCCAGAATATGATAAAACAGTTTCTACACAAATCATTGTTGATGGATTAGCACAGGTCGGTATCAACGCACAAATTTCAGGTCGCAATGATTTGGTTTTAGATACAGAAAGTGGTCCGCGAAAAATATCCGGTTCTGCATACCGAGAAACGAAAGATAGAGGTTTTCACCATGGAACCTTGCTGATTAATGCAGATTTAAGTCGTTTAGCTAATTACCTGAACCCAGATCCTAAAAAATTACAGGCAAAAGGGATCACGTCAGTGCGTTCTCGTGTAGCTAATTTATCTGAACTTGTTCCTAATATTTCTCATGAAATTGTTTGTGAGGGAATAATTAAAAGCTTTTTTAATTACTTCGGTGAAACGGTCGAAGCGGAGTATATTTCCCCTGAAAAATTACCTGATTTGCCAAATTTTCCAGAAACTTTTGCTAAGCAAAGTAGTTGGGAATGGAATTTTGGGCAAGCACCAGCGTTTACTCACTATTCAGATACACGTTTTTCTTGGGGAGGAATTGAGTTTCATTTTGATATCGAAAAAGGCGTGATAAATCGCTGTCAGTTTTTTACAGATAGCTTAGACCCATCTCCTTTGGAGTGGTTAAGCGAGCAATTGACGGGTAAAACATATCAGACAGAAACAATACGTTCTTTAGGTGAACAAATGGCCGTAAAATGGCCTCAATTGCAGGAGCAGTTAGCTGATTTGGAAAACTGGCTAGTCCATGAATTAAGTTAAAAAAAGAGCCGACATAGTCGGCTCAGACATAGACTTCAAAATTGCAAATAACTAATAGGAAGGGATGTTCTAAAATAATCAGTTATGACAGCTACAAGTCATAAAGCTTTTGCATTCAGGTAATTCACCTGATTGGCGAAATTTTGCAGGCGTTGTATCAAAGTGCTTTTTAAAGATGCGGGTAAATGTCGCCTGTGAACTAAAGCCATATTGCAATGCGATATCAAGAATAGGTAAGTTGCCTTCACGTAATGATTTAGCTGCTTCTAATAAACGACGTTTACGGACGTATTCACCAAGCGTGCAGCCTTTCATTTCTTTGAAAACACGCTGTAAATGCCATTTTGAATAGCCGCTTTTATCGGCAATTGTGTCGATTTTGATGCCTTCATTGCGCTGCAACTGACTTTCAAGCCATTTAACAATATCGTTGACTACACTTTCTGACATATTTACCTCCTACTCAAGTAGGCTATTGTTCATTAATAACTAATAATAACTCACGAAATTAGGGTCTATTCTTCCTGTTTTTCCGATATATCGATAGGCTAAACGTGCGGTTTTTTAATGATAATAACTATCAGTACAATAGATGTTGAAAAAATTAACATTTTAAACATTCAATATTGTATGTTTAAAATTCTTTTAATTCAAGTATCTATGTTGCCATGTCATTTTTTTAGGTAAGAAAAAGAGAAAATTTTCATTATATTCAAAAAAATTGTTCAAGCTATTCGAAATTATTAACCAAGTAAATAATTGAAATATTATTGCTTCATTTATAATCGTATTTCTATAACAATAAACAGGAAATTCCGAGGTAATTGTTATGATTGAAAGTGCTTGTAACTACAGTTTTCGTAGTATGAATAACTAATATATGCGGTAAGTTAAATACTTTATGTGAGAGATGGATGATTATTCTATTTCTATATCAAAAAGTGGCTTGTATCGTTGTTGTGAATTAATGAGGTAAAGGGTCTATGGCAATTTTCATGTCTAATTCAAACCACAATTTCTGATTGAAAAGTATTTAGAAAATTACCATGACAGATTATCTACTTTCTTATTATTCTTTTATTATATGCGAGATATCGAAAGAATTTGCTTGCTCCATTCTATTTGTTCGGGAGTGCCTTCAATACGCTGGCCATACATTTGAATAATTTGGTTACCTTGGGTATCAAAGACCTCAAGACTTGTCACAAAGCCATCTTTAGTTGGCTTACGTGTGACCCAGCACTCAGAAATGCCATTTTCAATGATATGAAGTTTAAAGTTTGTACTTGAAACATTTAACCAATCAGTTTGAGAACTTTCAACAGAGAGTGATGATAGTTCATTTATTTTTCCTGTAAATATTTGCACACACCCACGGTTTCCTACAAAGAGCATAACTTCATTTTTTGCATGGTATGCAAGAGAGAGTAATTCAGATAAAGCCGTAGTAGGGACTTGCCATGCTAATTCTTGGCTAACGACACGAAAAACTTGCTGACGACTTAAATTGTGTTTCTTTAATATACCAAAAAACTGATGAACATTGGTCATCTCACGCCATTGTTGCTCTAATTGAGAGGCGAGTTCTTCGCTAATTTTCTGTTCTGAAAATGGCGAAATTGTTTTAGGTTCGATAGGCGGATTCTCTGATGTGCTGTAGCGCTCTATCATGGCTTGCCAAGCAGCTATATCAGAGTTGTCGGTGGAAAAGACCTTGTGTAACGAATCACCATATTTATCGAAAAATTGAATACTGTGGCGAGTTCCCTCTGGCATTTTTTCTGTGAGTGCAAAAACTGAGCTCCACTGCGCAAAGAACATGCGTAAGTCTAATGCTTTAGGGTTTAGAAATAGCCCACCGTGGTTACTAAATTTGGGGTTATTGTATGCACCCGTTTGAATACTAACAGCGTACTGATTACGAGTGATCCCTATAGCTTTGCCTATTGTGGTTAAATCTTGCAAGATATCAATAGGTTTACTGACCAATCGTTGAACATTATCTTTACCGACACGACAATGAATTAGTTGGGCCTCCGATACGCCAAGTAAGGCCGCTATTTCTTGGGAGTGCTTATCAGAGTGCGTTTTCTTAGCTTGCAGGTAATCATTATAGAGGTTTGAATTCACAAATTTTTCCTTAATAAAATTAAAAGACATAGTGAAAAGTTATCAACTGATTTATTTTTTATACTGCTGATAAATTTAATAAAATCAGTTGATAACATGGTTTTTTACTACTTAACTACCAGTTGTAATTCATGTTGAGATAAAAGTTCCGACCTTCTTGGGGTACACCAGTGGAAGATAGATATGGCTTATCAAATGCATTTTTCATTGTGAGAGTCGAACTTAACCCTTTTATGAATTGATCTGCTTGGTAATTCACATAGAAATCATGAATGCTATAGCCCGCATATTGAATGACTTCTTTATGATAGCGGTCTAATCCTTTATCAGACCTGTGATGCCACTTTTTATATTTATCGTTACCTTGAAGTTGCGTTCTTGCAGAGAATTCCCCTATCCAACCTAGAGTAAAGCCAGTACTAGCAACCGGTACATTGAATCGAGCCGTTAGTGTTTCAGGGCGTATAGATGAAAGAGAATAATGTGAGCCGTCTTCTCTACCTGTGGTTTTATTGTGATTGATATTTAACTCAAACCACCGTGTTCTGTAGCTTATAAAGCTATCGATGCCATAAATGGATGCGCTGGGGATATTGATATAATAAAGTTCATCTGGGAACCATTGGCCATATCTTGGCGTATAAAGACCTTCAAGGGCAATATGGTTTTTAGCTTTGGTCTTAAAGTAGGTTGAACCGAATTGAAGGTCGCTATTATCAATAAATACCCCATCAAAACTGATTTTTATACCTGTTTCGAGGGTTCTATTCGTTTCTGGACGTAAATCAGGCGATGGGCGAAAGTTCGAGGGAGTGCCAAAAAAGGGTATAGTGAAATGGTTTGAATTGTTATAAAGCTCGGACATACGTGGGGTACGGTATGCTTCAGCGTATGATGAGTAAAGATTGAGCCAATGGGTTGGAGTAATACTAACAGCCATACGGGATGACAAGTTGATATGTTTATTTTCAGGGAAATTATTCCTCGATGCACGGTATTGTGTAAAGCGCGTTCCAATTGATAAAGTTAACGGTAATTGATGCAATGTCATGTCATTGGCTAACCAGCCAGACAGGTTATCAAGTTCTGCTGGTGGATAACTTATTGCATACTGATTTGACG
Source organism: Providencia sp. PROV156 (assembly GCF_028480905.1). Classification (NCBI taxonomy): domain Bacteria; kingdom Pseudomonadati; phylum Pseudomonadota; class Gammaproteobacteria; order Enterobacterales; family Morganellaceae; genus Providencia; species Providencia sp. PROV156. Next base: position 198,921 of record NZ_JAMPPE010000006.1, read on the forward strand.
TTTGCTTTTGCTGATAATATTCGAAACCACTTTGAATATGATGATTTACCCAGTTATACATAGGTAAAGTGAAGCTATTAGTAAATTTAGTCCCATAGGTATATTGATTTCGCGTTTCAGAGCCATACTCTTTTGGTTTGCTCTTGATCTTAACTGTATCAGTTTGATCTAAATATAAATCTGTATAATAAATATCCCACTGGGCTTGCCAATTTACCTCATTTTTGGGTGTAAAAAATTGGCTAATGGCAACATCTCGCTGATGGCTTTGTCTTTCATGCGGTGTATTTGGATATCTATTTTTTTCTGAAGGTTTAGCGGGTTGTTTTACCCCTAAACTGTTGTTGCGGTATTCTTTTAATTGTAACGTCAAGTTATATGAAGGGTGGGCAAGCCAGCTGCTTTTGAGCATCCAGTTGCTTAGCTGTTCAGTATTATCAACCTCTTCAAACTCGGGTGAGCCGAGTAGGTGCTTTTTACGTTGACTATAGGTAAACAGAGTATCTGTTGATTCAGTTCTGCCTAATAGCGTTGCACCTGCATAGTAACCGTGATCATTACGGTTAATACCGCTAAAGACCTGACCACCGATTTTTTGCCCTGGTTTTAATATGTCAGCTGCATTTATTGTTTTGAATGATACGACTCCGGCTAACGCGCCGCCTCCATGATGTACAGATGATGCGCCTTTATGGACGTAGACTTTTTTTACTAAGGTGGGGTCAATAAATGTAGTTTCATATAAGCCGGAATAAAAGTCTTGGGTGATATTATCAACGGTGACTTTAACACCTCGTGAATCATAACCCCGCATTTGAATGCCCTGGCCATAAGTGCTATTGGAACCAGAAACAAATACCCCAGCTTGGCCTTTTAGTAAATCTAAGGCGGATGTCGCAGATTGATATTCAGGTGCTTTTGCATCAATTACATCGACTTGTTCTGCTACAGCGATATTTTCTAAACTAAGAGGTGAGGTCGAAACGTGAATAATGTCGCGGGTATCCGCTTTGGGAGTCGATAAATTTTCAGCCAAGACGGTGTTGCTAAACCCGGTCATTACAACGGTGGCAGCAATAGCTGAGAGTGATATTTTATGATCTTGATGGATTGATGCAGGCATCGATTTAAACAGCATAGGAAATCCTTTCCTTTGGTTTCAGAATTTGCTGGCTGCCTGGATAAATAATCTGGGTGGCATGCAATAAATATTTATGTAACTCATTTATTTATTAGAACTATTTAGCCCTGTAATGTCGTAGCGAATAATGGGCTAGGCTACAGAAGTTCTAACGGATAAATTAGTTTGTAGTGAGAATTATTATCGTTGGTGTGAGGTGGGTCAAGGATTTTTTGGATTAAAATTCTGCATTTATTTTATTAATTAGATTATTATATTATTTAATCATGCATTAAATGATAATTATTTTTTTTGTAAATATAAAAGCCCTTTAGTTTCTATGTTCACTAAAGGGCTCATAATAAAAAAATTGGAATGATTTGGCTTATTTAAAGCGTGACTCAACAGCTTGAGCAAGAATTTCAATAAGTTGTTCGGTATCTTCCCAGCCAAGACATGGGTCGGTAATAGATTGGCCATAAACTAACGGTTGGTCAGAAACCACTTTTTGTGTGCCTTCAACTAAGAAGCTTTCTGCCATCACTCCACTGATAGCGGTCGAGCCATCTTTTATTTGTTCAGCGATGTCTCGTGCAACTTCGAGTTGGCGACGATGAATTTTTTGGCAATTGCCGTGACTGAAGTCGACCACCAAATGCTCCGGTAATTCGAATTTACGCAGTTTGTCACAGGCTGCAGCTAAGTCACCAGCCGTGTAATTAGGCTGTTTACCGCCACGCATAATTATATGGCCATGGGGGTTACCACTGGTTTGGTAAATGGTCATTTGGCCGTTCTTATCCGGCGATAAAAACATATGCTGCGCCTTTGCAGCTCTTATCGCATCAATAGCAATATTAATATTGCCGTCGGTGCCATTTTTGAAACCTACCGGACAGGACAATGCGGATGCCATTTCACGGTGAATTTGGCTTTCTGTTGTGCGAGCGCCAATTGCTCCCCAACTAATGAGATCGGCAATATATTGGCCCGTGACCATATCAAGGAATTCGGTTGCCGTGGCTAACCCTAATTGGTTAACTTCAATCAATAATTTACGAGCTAACCGGATACCAGTGTTGACTTGGCAAGAATTATCGAGGTTAGGATCAGAAATTAACCCTTTCCAACCAACGACAGTACGTGGTTTTTCAAAGTAAGTTCGCATGACGATTTCTAAATGGTCTTGATGACGCTCTCTTAACACATTTAGTCTTTTAGCGTATTCAATAGCGGCATCAATGTCATGAATGGAACAAGGGCCGATAATGACCAGTAAACGTGGGTCTTGGCCGGATAATATCTGTTCTATGCGTTTTCGTGACGCTGTCACGTTTTCAGCGACTTTTTGGGAAATAGGAAACTCATCAGCAAGAGTTTGTGGGGTAATTAAACTGTCCACTCTCGCAGTACGTAATTCATCAGTTTTGTGCATTTTCTTTCTCAAAGAACTTTAATAGGCGTATGCCCTATAAGTGATTAAGATCACAATAAACGAATATGGCTTAATTTCAACCTCCAACTTAGCAGGAATGAATATTTTTTTTATTTGTATTCATTAAAAGATTCGTCTTTGTAAGCCCATGGTATCAATCACTTTTGCTGAAATTTCTTCAACAGAATAGTTAGTTGTATTTAAGTAGTTGATTTTATTTTGTCTAAATAAAGCTTCCACTTCAGCTATCTCAATACGGCATTGCCTTATGGATGCATAACGGCTATTTTCACGGCGCTCTTCGCGGATAGCTGCTAGCCGTTCAGGGCTAATAGTTAAACCAAACAATTTATGTGTATATGGGCGTAATGCTGCAGGTAATTGTAAATTATCCATATCATCAGCCGTAAATGGGTAATTTGCCGCTTGGATACCAAATTGCATCGCTAAGTAGAGGCTTGTTGGCGTTTTGCCACAACGTGAAACACCAATTAGTATCACTTGAGCTTGGTCTAAATTTCGTAAAGAAATCCCATCGTCGTGAGCCAGTGTGTATTCAATAGCAGCTATACGTGCATCATATTGATTCATATTTTGCATAGATAGGCCATGGGTTCGGTTGAGTTTTGGCTCAGGTTCTAGGCCGACTTCCTTCTGAATTGGGGCGACTAGACTTTGGACGATATCTTGGCAAAAACCTGCACTCTGGGTAATGATTTGCTTAACTTCAGGGGAGATAATCGAATAGAACACTAAAGGACGCAACTGGGTTTCTTCGAAGATAATATCTATTTTTTGCTTAATTTCATGTGCACGAGCTTCGCTTGTTACAAACGGCAGAGTATAAGAAATAAATGACAGAGGAAATTGAGAAAGTACGGCGTGCCCCAAAGTTTCAGCGGTTATCGCTGTTCCATCAGAAATAAAAAAAACAGTACGTTGAACTTGGCTTACCATATTATTCATTGCTCCTAATTCGCTCATCATTATTCGTCTCTATTGTATTTATCACTGGATATTGGGAAATATTATCTTTGTTTAAAGTTTAAAAATTAGTTTATAGGGGAAACTATAGCCATTTTTTGAACGATTTTTAGAACAAAAAAGTTTTCTTCAGTGATGGAACGATTCACCAGTCCATCTTCTCTTAGCGTCTGTGCTAGTCTATTTCACGAGGCGAAATTTCGCCAACGAGATTTTTTACGATTTGTACTCTGTCACTAAATTGCTATAAAAGGATCGCTTTCAATGTCCACAAATGGCCTCACTCCGTGTAATGTACTTTGGTATAACCAATTAGGGATGAATGATGTTGACCGTGTCGGGGGCAAAAATGCTTCTCTCGGTGAAATGATCACTAACTTATCTGATCTGGGAGTATCCGTACCTAACGGTTTCGCGACAACCGCACAGGCGTTTAATGATTTTCTGGAGCAGAGCGGTGTAAATCAACGCATTTATAACCTGCTAGATGAAACGGATATTGATGATGTGAACCAACTGGCTGTAGCAGGTGCTCAGATCCGTCAATGGGTGATTGATACACCATTGACGAAGGAGTTGGAACAAGATATTCGTGATGCTTTCGCACAACTGTCAGAAGGTGAAGCGGAAGCTTCATTTGCTGTCCGCTCATCGGCAACTGCTGAGGACATGCCTGACGCTTCGTTTGCAGGGCAACAGGAAACATTCCTTAACGTTCAAGGAATTGACGCTGTATTAGTTGCGATTAAACACGTTTTTGCTTCATTGTTTAATGACCGTGCGATTTCATATCGTGTTCACCAAGGTTATGATCACCGCGGTGTAGCACTGTCCGCGGGCGTTCAACGCATGGTACGTTCAGATTTAGCCTCATCGGGTGTTATGTTTACGATTGATACTGAATCGGGCTTCGACCAAGTCGTATTTATTACCTCTGCGTATGGTTTAGGTGAGATGGTGGTGCAAGGCGCCGTGAATCCAGACGAGTTTTATGTCCATAAACCAACGTTAGCCAATAACCGTCCTGCAATTGTGCGCCGTACCCTGGGCTCTAAAAAATTACAAATGGTGTACGCCAACAGTAAAGAGCACGGTAAACAAGTACAAATTGAAGATGTGCCAGAAGCACTACGCAATCGTTTCTCTTTAACTGATCTCGAAGTGGAAGAGCTTGCACGCCAAGCTATGCAGATTGAAAAGCACTACGGTCGCCCAATGGATATTGAGTGGGCAAAAGATGGTCATAATGGGCGTTTGTATATTGTCCAAGCAAGGCCAGAAACCGTTCGCTCTAATCAACAAGTGATGGAGCGTTATCAATTAAAACAACAAGGACAAGTTTTAGTTGAAGGACGTGCAATCGGTCATCGTATTGGCTCTGGGGCTGTTAAAGTCATACATAACTTGAGTGAAATGGATAGAATTCAAGTGGGTGATGTACTCGTTACCGATATGACAGACCCTGATTGGGAGCCTATCATGAAAAAAGCCGCTGCGATTGTTACGAATCGTGGTGGACGTACATGCCATGCTGCGATTATCGCGCGTGAATTAGGCATTCCTGCGGTTGTGGGTTGTGGTGATGCGACTGACCGTTTGCAAGAAGGCCAAGAAGTGACAGTTTCTTGTTCAGAAGGTGATACGGGCTTTGTATACGAAGGTAAACTGGCGTTTGAAATTCACAGTTCTGAAGTGAGTGATATGCCAAATCTAGATGTCAAAATCATGATGAATGTCGGTAACCCTGACCGTGCATTTGATTTTGCTTGCTTACCTAATGAAGGCGTGGGTCTAGCTAGACTTGAGTTTATCATCAATCGTATGATTGGTGTTCACCCAAGGGCATTACTGGAATTTGATCAGCAATCTCCTGAGTTACAAGCAGAAATTCGCCAAATGATGGCGGGCTATGATGACCCGATTGAATTTTATGTCGGTAAATTAACTGAAGGGATTTCTACTCTAGCCGCTGCTTTCTGGCCAAAACGCGTTATTGTCCGTTTATCTGACTTCAAGTCTAATGAATATGCCAACTTAGTCGGTGGGGATATTTATGAACCTGAAGAAGAAAATCCAATGTTAGGTTTCCGTGGTGCAGGGCGCTATGTATCTGACAGCTTCCGTGCCTGTTTTGCATTGGAATGCGAAGCGGTTAAACGTGTTCGCAACACTATGGGATTAACGAATGTTGAAGTTATGATCCCATTTGTGCGGACAGTTGCACAAGCTGAGTCTGTAGTTGCTGAGCTGGCTAAACATGATTTGAAACGTGGTGAAAACGGTCTAAAAGTCATTATGATGTGCGAAATTCCATCAAATGCTTTACTGGCAGATCAATTCCTCGAACATTTCGACGGTTTCTCTATCGGTTCGAATGATATGACTCAGTTAACATTAGGTCTTGATAGGGATTCTGGTGTTGTTTCTGAGTTATTTGATGAACGAAACGATGCGGTAAAAGCCATGTTATCTATGGCTATACAGGCTGCAAAACGACAAAACAAATATGTAGGTATTTGTGGTCAAGGGCCATCCGACCATCAAGATTTTGCTCAATGGCTGGTAGATGAAGGTATTGATAGTTTATCTTTGAATCCAGATACCGTGGTACAAACATGGCTGACGATAGCTGAGAATCAATAGTTATCTCGTTTTTTAATCATCAAGGCTGAATGTGAATAACATTCAGCCTTCGCATTTATTTGATTAAAATTACCTATTAAAGAAATTGATTAATACTATTATTAATAGGTTGATAGCAAACAGTTCTAAATAAATATTCATATAATACTTTTTAGGTATAAATAAAAAAAGAATATAATTACTCTTATTTTGTGTATTTAGTTTGGGCAGAAAATATACCTTAAATAGAAATAACGAAATTTATTTAATTATATAACGCTAAAGGAGTATGAAAACTGCTAGTTATGTCAAAAATTGATATTAATCAATAATTATAAAGTGATGTTCTGATTACGATATGAATAATATTCATATTAAATGAAGATAAAAAAAAAGCCTATCATGGGCTGACAGGCAAAGACTACACACAGCAATTCAGTTAAATAAAGCGACGCCTAAAAAGGGAGGGGCATAGCTTTTTATATCCATATGATTCAATAATAGAATATTAAACTATTCATATTATACAATCATTAAGAACACTCTCAATATTAATATTACTCATTGTTACTTAAAGAGAATTAATTCAATAGATTTATGTTAACATAAATTAGACTAAATACTAACGTTAGAATGTTAAATATTGTTTCTAAATATTAATGGAGCAATACTTATTAAGTTAGCAGGCATGTCTTGCTTGAACATGCCTGCTACTAATCAACTACGTACTACTTTTTAATCGAAAACTCTTCTTCTAGAAATTTTTCAGTTTCTGTTAAGTCTTCACTTGGAACTGCAACCTCATTCATCCAAGCTTTTAATAAGCTATATGAAACGGCTAATACAACAGGGCCAATAAACAAACCAATCATGCCAAATGATAAAATTCCACCAATAACACCAACAAGGATCAGAACCATTGGTAAGTCAGCCCCCATTTTAATGAGCCATGGGCGAAGAACGCCATCCATAGTGGCAACAACGGCGGCCCATATAGCAAGAATAATTCCCCATGTCGTATCACCTGTCCAAAATAGCCAAATGACGGATGGCACCATAATGAGTAGAGGCCCCAATTGCGCCACACAGCATATAAACAACAAGACAGTTAAGATGGCCGCATAACCAATACCCGACAAGGCAAGTCCAATTCCTCCGACGATGGCTTGAATTAGCGCGGTGACGACGACACCAAGGGCAACAGCTCGAATAGATTGTGCCGCTAACACGACGGCAGCATCCCCACGGATCCCTGCGAGACGGACCGCAAAGTGACGGATGCTAACCATGACAGATTCGCCTTTAAGGTAGAGCAATCCACTAAATAGCAGCATTAGCATCAAGTGAAAAACAAATCTTCCTGCGCTAATGGCCTGTGTAGCAAACCAGCCAGCAGCTTGGCCAAAATAGGGTTGAATTTTAGCAAGTAAAGCATTCCCCCCACTGGCGACTAAGCTATGCCATGCATAGTAAATTTTCTCACCCACCATTGGAATGGTATTGAGCCATTCTAAATCAGGCAATGTTAGGCTTGACGGCGATTTCGCTAAATCAATAAGTGGTGTGCTATTTTCAATGATACTGCCAATTAGAATACCCAATGGAATAACGAACAGCAGTAATATAAGAAGAACCATCACCAATGTAGCTAACCAGCGCTTATGCCATAAGCGAGCTTCCAGTCTTAATAATAGTGGCCAAGTAGCAATTACCATCATTCCAGCCCATACAAAGCCAAGAATAAATGGATTAAGTACCCAAAAGCAGGCTGCTATCATTAAAACGATGGATAATAGGCCGAAAATAAGTTTGGGAAGATCCAAGCGTTTTTGCGATTTTTCCATTAATGACTGGTCCTTTACAAATGAAAATTCTGTGTCTGTGGCAAATTTTTAGGTGAAAATAACGTAATTTTTTTTCACGGTTAAAAAAAACAATATTGTGATATGGTTCATAATGACAATGTCATCAGCGGCTGTGCTGTCTTTACAGGCTGTGAAGGTAACCCATCATAGACCTAAGACACTATTGTGCAACTTAAAATAAAGATAGTACATAACGAGTAATGCGAACACTAAACAACAAGAGTCATCGTTAATAATGATCCCGCGTATATCAGAAGCTCCTCATCTTAGTCATCTAGTTATTGAGTTCTTGCATGAGCTACAAGAACAGGGTTTTACTGGGGATAACGGCACCAGCTATGCTGAGCGTTTATCCATGGCAACAGATAATAGTATTTACCAACTATTACCCCAAGCGGTTGTATTTCCGCGTTCGAGTGCAGATGTACAAATTATCACTCGGCTTGCGGGGCAAGCGAAATTTCGTGAGCTTAGCTTTACACCTCGAGGTGGTGGGACGGGAACTAATGGGCAATCCTTAACTGAAGGGATTGTTGTGGATATGTCCCGTTATATGAATAGGATTTTAGAAATAAACCCAGAGCAAGGTTGGGTTAAAGTTGAGGCTGGGGTCATCAAAGACCAATTAAATCAATACCTCAAACCTTACGGTTATTTCTTTTCGCCGGAGCTATCTACCAGCAACCGAGCAACATTAGGTGGAATGATCAACACTGACGCATCAGGTCAAGGCTCATTAGTATATGGTAAAACCTCTGATCACGTGTTAGGCGTTAAAGCCATGGTGTTAGGTGGAGAATGCCTAGATACACATGCTATGCCTATCGAACTCGCCCAAACGATTGCGTCAGAAGATTCAACAGTGGGGCGTATATATAAAACAGTATTAGAACGCTGTTTAGAGCAACGTCCATTAATTGAAGAAAAATTTCCCAAGTTAAATCGTTTCCTGACAGGGTATGATTTACGTCATGTATTTAATGATGAACTAACAGAATTTGACCTTACCCGTATCTTGACTGGGTCTGAAGGGTCTTTAGCCTTTATTACCGAGGCGACGCTTGATATCACACCTTTGCCAAAAGTACGCCGCTTAGTAAACGTCAAATATGACTCTTTTGAGTCCGCATTGCGTAATGCACCTTTTATGGTTGATGCAAAAGCCTTGTCCGTTGAAACAGTTGACTCGAAAGTATTGAATTTAGCGCGTGAAGATATTGTTTGGCACTCTGTTAAAGCATTGATTACTGACATTCCAAATAAGGAAATGTTGGGGCTGAATATTGTTGAGTTTAGTGGTGATGATGAAGCGGAAATTAACCAATTAACTGAAAGCCTTTGTCAGCGGCTTGATGAGTTAATGGCGAATAACCAAGCCGGCGTGATTGGTTATCAAACCTGTCATGACCTTGAAGATATTACGCGCATTTATAACATGCGTAAAAAAGCAGTTGGGCTGTTAGGGAACAGCAAGGGGGCTGCAAAGCCAATTCCGTTTGTTGAGGATACTTGTGTTCCTCCTGAGCATCTTGCTGATTATATAGTGGAATTCCGTGCATTATTAGACAGTCACAACTTGAATTATGGCATGTTTGGTCACGTGGACGCAGGGGTATTACATGTCCGTCCTGCGCTTGATATGTGTGATCCGCAGCAAGAAGTATTGATGAAACAAATTTCTGATGAAATTGTGGCATTAACCGCTAAATATGGTGGGCTTTTGTGGGGGGAACATGGTAAAGGTTTCCGCGCGCAATATAGTCCTGAATTTTTTGGCGATGTATTATACGGTGAGCTTCGGAATATTAAAGCGGCATTTGACCCCGATAACCGTTTGAATCCAGGTAAAATTTGCCCACCTGCGGGGTTGGATGCACCGATGAAGCAGGTTGATGACATCAAGCGAGGAACGTATGACCGGCAAATTCCAGTCCAAATGCGCCAAGAGTTCCGTGGTGCTATGGAGTGTAATGGCAATGGGCTGTGTTTCAATTTTGATGTAAAGAGCCCAATGTGCCCATCGATGAAGGTGAGTGGTCAACGAGTCCATTCTCCGAAAGGCCGTGCGACACTTGTTCGTGAATGGTTAAGGTTGCTAGCGGAACAAGGCGTTACACCCGAACACCTTGAAAAAGGAATTACGCACAACCAGCCTTCATTAAGAGGCTTAATCGAGAAAACCCGTAATACTTGGCGTGCGAAGCAAGGGGATTATGATTTTTCTCATGAAGTGAAAGCTTCAATGGCTGGGTGCCTAGCCTGTAAAGCCTGCTCAACACAATGCCCGATTAAAATTGATGTGCCATCATTTAGAGCTAAATTTTTAGCATTGTATCATGGGCGTTATTTGCGACCTATTCGGGACCATATTGTTGCAAACGTCGAAGCGAGTGCACCAATACTTTCCAAGGTACCTAGCGTATTTAATTTCTTTTTACGTCAACCGGTGGTGCAAAAACTGAGCCAACACACCATTGGTATGGTGGATTTACCGTTATTTTCTCAACCCACATTAAAACAAGAACTTTCAGGCCATGCCGCGGTTTCTGTTACGCTTGAACAACTTGAAAGTATGGCGGATTCACAGCGTGAAAAATATGTGCTGGTGGTTCAAGACCCTTTCACTAGCTATTACGATGCCAAAGTGGTGGCAGATTTTGTTCGCTTAATTGAAAAGTTAGGCCTTAAACCTGTATTGTTACCGTTTTCACCGAATGGAAAAGCGCAACACATCAAAGGCTTTTTAGCGAAATTTGCTAAAACAGCTCGCAAGACAGCAGACTTTTTAAATCGAGTGGCAAAATTACAGTTGCCAATGGTCGGTGTTGACCCTGCACTGGTACTTTGTTATCGCGATGAATATCATGAAATTTTAGGCAAAGAACAGTGCCAATTTACGGTGATGTTGGCACATGAGTGGTTAATGACATTGCCTGAACCACACAATGTGCAAGTGGTTTCGACACAACCATGGTATTTTTTCGGTCATTGTACGGAATCAACGGCTTTACCTAATAGTGCGAATCAATGGGCAGCGTTATTTGCTCGCTTTGGGCAAACATTAAATAATGTTAGTGTTGGCTGTTGTGGCATGGCAGGGACTTATGGGCACGAAGTGGCCAATCTTCAAAATTCAAAAGGAATTTATGACTTATCGTGGAAAGGCGCGATGTCTTCTTTGCCAAAAGATCGCTGTTTAAGTTCAGGTTATTCTTGCCGTAGCCAAGTTAAGCGAATGGAAAATGTATCGATAAAACATCCGATTCAAGCCTTGCTGGAGATAGTTTAATGATTTGGAAACGTCAATTTAATTTGCAACAACTCGCTGAAATGTCAAAAACCTGCATGTTAGGGCATCTTGGCATTGAAATCACGGCAATTGGAGATGATTATTTAGAGGGAATAATGCCTGTCGATCATCGTACCAAACAGCCTTTTGGGTTATTGCATGGCGGTGCTTCTGTTGTGTTAGCCGAATCCTTGGGTTCAATTGCGGGTTATATGTGCTCGGAAGGGGAACAAAAGGTGGTCGGGTTGGAAATCAATGCAAATCATGTTCGTGCTGCTCGCTCAGGGGTTGTGAAAGGTATTTGTAAGCCTATTCATTTAGGACGTCGCCAGCAAGTGTGGAATATTGAAATTTTCAATGAACAAGGCAAATTGTGTTGTACTTCTCGCCTGACAACTGCGGTATTATTTGAATAATAACCATTCTACATATAGGGTTTTTTGGCTAATTAAATGCCAGAACACCCTATAAAACCCTTATTTCTGTATGGTTATAAGGCCATTCTTTCTATAAATTCATTTTTTATCAAGTTAATTAAGTTGTATAATAAATGCATCTTTATTAATTTGTGTCATTTAAGTGTATTATTTAGTACAAATTTAAATAAAAAACACAACTCTACTTATTCATTATTTATCAATGGGTTGATCTTATTTTGCTAGGTGCTTGTTTGTTTTTTAACCTGATGATGAGCAAGAAAAGAGCTAAAATAGCTATAACCTCTTAAAACAAATGGTTGAAGTCAATTAGCTAATCATTACCATAGGGTAGGCAGAGTTAATCTCCTGATAACAGGCTGAAAAGCCATAAGAAATGTGGGGTCAATATGACTGACGGTGTAGAGACATTTTCATTTGATGAAAACAATTGGCAGGGAGTTAGCCTGACACAAAGCGCTGCAAAACAAATCAAAAAATTGATGGTGCAAAACCCAAACGCTAAAGGGCTTTCACTTGGCGTAAAACAGTCCGGCTGCGCGGGTTTTGGTTATGTATTTGAAATGATCGAAAACCCAACAGAGCAACACCTGTTATTTGAACTCGATGGTGCACATCTTTATGTGCCAAAAGAAGCAATGCCATTTATTGATGGCACAGTCGTTGATTTTGTCCAAGAAGGGCTGAATCAAATTTTCAAATTCAATAACCCGAAAGCCCAACATGCCTGTGGGTGTGGTGAAAGCTTCGGCGTTTAACATGTGAAGTCAGATTATGTCACAGAGCAATGTAGAAGTTGGCGATGATGTTCAAAGCTGGCTTGATGACCAGCGTTATAAAGAAGGCTTCTTTACCGAAGTCGCGACTGATGAAATGGCGAAAGGCATCAACGAAGATGTGATCCGCGCAATTTCAGCAAAACGTAATGAGCCTGAGTGGATGCTCCAATTCCGTCTTGATGCCTTTAATCACTGGAAAGGCATGGAAGAGCCTCATTGGCTTAAAGCGAATTACCCAAATCTCGATTATCAAGACTATAGCTATTATTCTGCGCCATCTTGTGGCTCATGTGATGATACCTGTGGTTCGCAATCTGGTGCAACCCAAGGCACAGGTGTAGCGGAAACCAATAATTATTTAACGGCTGAAGTTGAAGAAGCTTTTAACCAATTGGGTGTTCCTGTACGTGAAGGGAAGGCTGTTGCGGTTGACGCCATTTTTGACTCGGTCTCGGTATCTACAACTTACCGTGATGACTTAGCCAAACATGGGGTTATTTTTTGTTCGTTCAGTGAGGCTATTCAAGAGTACCCTGAACTGGTGCAGAAATATCTCGGGTCAGTCGTTTCGAGCCATGATAACTTTTTTGCGGCATTAAATGCGGCGGTAGCTTCAGATGGTACGTTTGTGTATGTACCAAAAGGCGTACATTGCCCAATGGAGCTATCAACTTATTTTAGGATCAACGCAGCCAAAACAGGCCAGTTTGAGCGTACGATTTTAATTGCCGATGAAGGTAGCTATGTCAGTTATATCGAAGGGTGTTCTGCGCCTGTTCGTGATAGCTATCAGCTCCATGCGGCGGTTGTTGAAGTGATTATTCATAAAGATGCCGAAGTTAAATATTCGACTGTCCAAAACTGGTTCTCCGGTGGAGATAGCGAAGCCGGTGGGATCCTGAACTTTGTGACTAAGCGTGCATTGTGTGAAGGTGAAAATTCAAAAATGTCATGGACGCAGTCAGAAACTGGCTCTGCCATCACATGGAAATACCCAAGCGTTATCCTTAAAGGGGATAACTCTGTCGGTGAGTTTTTCTCTGTTGCATTAACAAATGGTAATCAGCAAGCAGATACCGGAACGAAAATGATCCATATTGGGAAAAACACCCGTTCAACGATTATTTCTAAAGGTATTTCAGCAGGTAAAAGCCAAAACAGTTATCGCGGTTTAGTGAAAATTTTACCAAGTGCACATAATGCTCGTAACTTTACCCAATGTGACTCTATGTTAATTGGTACACAGTGCGGTGCACATACTTTCCCGTATGTGGAAGTTAAAAATAATACGGCACAGCTCGAACATGAAGCGACAACCTCACGTATTGGAGAAGACCAGTTATTTTACTGTTTACAACGTGGTATCAGCGAAGACGATGCGATATCAATGATTGTAAATGGTTTCTGTAAAGATGTGTTCTCGGAGCTTCCATTAGAATTTGCCGTAGAAGCACAAAAATTACTGGCAATCAGCTTAGAGCACAGTGTTGGTTGATCCTAATCGAGTTTATTTGCGCTAAGGCGCTAAAGGCATGTAAATATGTTAAGTGTTAAAGATTTACACGTGAGTGTAGAAGGTAATGAGATTTTAAAAGGGTTATCTCTGGAAGTAAAACCAGGGGAAGTTCACGCCATCATGGGCCCAAATGGCTCTGGTAAAAGTACATTATCAGCCACACTTGCTGGCCGCGAAGAGTATGAAATTGATAGCGGTGAAGTGACGTTTAAAGGTAAAGACCTGTTTGAGTTAGATCCAGAAGAGCGTGCAGGGGAAGGCGTTTTCCTCGCATTCCAATACCCTGTTGAAATTCCAGGGGTCAGTAACCAATTTTTCTTACAAACCGCCGTTAATGCGGTCAGAGAATATCGCCAGCAAGAAGCATTAGATCGTTTTGATTTCCAAGATTTTATTGAAGATAAAATCAAATTATTAGAAATGCCAGAAGATTTACTTGCTCGTTCTGTTAACGTGGGTTTTTCCGGTGGTGAGAAAAAACGTAACGATATCTTGCAGATGGCAGCTCTAGAGCCTCAATTGTGTATTCTTGATGAAACTGACTCCGGTTTAGATATTGATGCGCTGAAAATTGTGGCTAACGGTGTGAATTCATTACGTTCGCCTGAACGTTCATTTATTATCGTAACCCACTATCAACGCATTTTGGATTATGTAAAGCCTGACTTTGTCCACGTGTTATATCAAGGGAAAATCATCAAATCAGGTGATTTCAGTTTAGCGAAAAAACTGGAGGAGCAGGGTTATGGCTGGCTTATTGACCAACAGTGAAAGAGCACAAAAACGTGCTGAAGTTGCAAAGCTCAATGAGCAAGCAATGTCACGTTTTTCTGAATTGTTTGAGCAACGACACGGTGTGAATTCTCAACATGCTAAAACGCATTGGGAAATGGCAAAACAAGTTGGCTTGCCTGAGTTTCGCCATGAAGATTGGCACTATACACCACTAAATACGGTACTTGAGGCTCAGTATCGTTTTAGTGATAGCGATGTTGAAGCAAAAGACTGTGAAGCATTGGCTCTGCCGATTGACGCCTATCGCCTTGTTTTAATTGATGGGCGCTATAGTTCAGTACTAAGCTCCATTGATATGGGGCCATTCCAAGTGTCTTTGCTTGATAACCAAGACTTGCTTCCTTCGCCTGTAAATAGCGAGATTTTCTTGCATTTAACAGAAAGCTTGGCGGTACAACCGTTAGTTGTTCATCTTGCTGCAAATAAAATAGCAGAGAAACCATTGTATCTGCTGAATATTTCAACGGGTAGCAGCGATAAACAAGCTACGAATATTAGCCAGTATCGCTACCATTTAACGTTAGATGCGAACAGCAAAGCTCAAGTGATTGAGCATTATGTCAGTTTGAATGACCAAATGCACATGACGGGCAGCCGTTTAACGGTTGAAGTCGGTGATAATGCAGATTTTAGTCACTTTAAGTTAAATATTGAAAATGGTCAGGCTCAGCATTTTGCTCACAATGATATTGTTATTGGGCGCGATAGTCGGGTGAAAAGTACGAGCTTTTTACTTGGCGCATTATTAACGCGAAACCATACCAGTGCTCGCCTTGATGGTGAAAATACAGAATTTGAACTTAACAGTTTATTGCTGCCTAAAGGCAATGAAATTGCAGATACTCGTACGTATTTAGAGCACAATAAGGGTTACTGTAATAGCCGCCAACTACATAAAGTCATTGCGATGGATAGCAGTAAAGCTGTCTTTAATGGCATGATTAAAGTAGCGCCGAATGCATTAAAAACAGATGGTCAGATGACTAACAATACGTTGTTGTTAGGTGAAAAAGCTGAAATTGATACTAAACCTCAGCTTGAGATTTATGCGGACGACGTAAAGTGTGGTCACGGTGCAACGGTCGGCCGTATTGATGACGAACAACTGTTTTATCTGCGTTCAAGAGGCATTGAGGGTAAAGCAGCAAAACATATGATTATCATCGCATTTGCTGCAGAACTTACAGAATCTATTGAATCGGAAGAGTTAAAACACGCTGTGATGGCAAACATCCGCCAGCGCTTAGCGGAGGTTTAATCCCCATGCTATTCAATGTCGCTTCAGTCAGGCAGGATTTTCCTGCCTTATCTCAGTTTGTCAATAATCATCCATTAGTCTATTTGGATAGTGCAGCAAGTGCACAAAAGCCTTTTCAAGTCATTGAAAAAGAAAGTGATTTTACGTTGAATCAATATGCTGCGGTTCATCGCGGTATACATACTCTCAGCGCAAATGCTACAACAATGATGGAAGAGGTTCGTCAAAAAGCGGCCGCTTTCATTCACGCAGCTTCAAATGAAGAAATTGTGTTTGTTAAAGGCACAACGGAAGGTATTAACCTAGTAGCAAATAGTTTTGGTCGAAAGTATTTCCATGAAGGGGACAATATTGTCATCACTGAAATGGAACATCATGCGAATATTGTACCTTGGTATATGTTAGCTGAAGAAATTGGTTTTGAAATCCGAGTTATCCCAATTTCTGATGATGGTAGGCTACAGTTAGAGGTATTAAATGATGTCATTGATTCACGTACGCGATTATTGAGCTTTACACATATCTCTAATGTATTGGGAACAGTTAATCCCGTACAGGAGATAATCAAGCAAGCACGAGCAATTGCTGCCTCAAAAGGCGGTGAAATCACGGTATTGGTCGATGGTGCGCAAGGTGCAATGCATCAGCAGGTTGATGTACAAGCCTTAGACTGTGATTTCTATGTGTTTTCAGGTCACAAGCTATATGGCCCGACGGGTATTGGTATCCTTTATGGTAAAAAAGCTATTTTGGATATGATGCCACCATGGGAAGGTGGTGGGGCGATGATCCGCCAAGTCAGCCTGACCAAAGGGATCACTTTTGCTGACGCACCTTGGCGCTTTGAAGCGGGAACACCGAATGTAAGCGCAATTATTGGTTTAGGGGCGGCATTTGATTATTTAAATGCACTAAATTTATCTGATGTATTTGCTCATGAAGCTGAAGTGATGGCTTATGCTTCTAAGAAATTGCAAGAAATACCTTCAGTTATATTATATGGCAATGACCAACGGGAAGGTGTTCTGGCTTTCAATTTAGGCAAGCACCATGCTTATGATGTTGGGTCTTTCCTTGACAGGTATGGCATTGCAATCCGTACTGGGCATCATTGTGCTTTACCATTAATGGAACATTACCAAGTTCCCGCTATGTGCCGCGCTTCTGTAGGGATATACACCACTAAAGAAGAAATCGATTCTTTATGCAATGCGTTACAGCGCATCAAAAAATTGTTAGGCTAAGCACATAAGAAACAGATGGTAAAGGAACTGAGCATGCCCGCATTACCCGATGAAAGTAAGTTATTACGTAATTTCTCTCGCTGTCAGGACTGGGAGGAGCGTTACCTCTATATGATAGAGCTAGGGGGGCGTTTACCTGAACTCTCTGAGGTACAAAGAAGCGATAATAATTTAATCGCTGGATGCCAAAGCCAAGTGTGGATTGATATGCAAAAACAAGCGGACGGTACAATTACGTTTGCAGGTGATAGCGATGCAGCCATCGTTAAAGGGCTAGTTGCAATTGTTATTATTCTTTTTCAAGGTAAAACAGCGCAACAAATATTAGCACTCGATGTGAAGTCATTTTTTGAACAATTAGCATTAGAGCAGCATTTAACACCTTCACGTACTCAAGGTTTGAATGCGATGATCCGCACAATTTTATCGCGAGCGGCACAATTAGTATAATCTTACCGAGGGAGCGTTATGCTCCCTCTCTTATATTTTACTTCTTGGGTATTATTCTTTATCCGAGCAATTCATTAAAGTCATCGTATTTAGTTATCATAAAAAGACTACTTCCATATTAATACTTAATAAAAATATTTATTTAGTATTAAAGATATGAGAGATAGTTGCTATTATGAACAATAATCATTGAATTATTGTAAGAACATTATTTTCCTTGGAGTAGGTATGAAAAGAGTTTTGACGGTGGCAAGTTTGTTTGTCATGAGCGCCTTATTGGCTCCAGCTCAAGCAAAAGAATATCCATTACCTGACAGTAACACTCGACTTATCGGGGAAAATTACACGTATATCGTACCCAATGACGGGCGTCCACTGGAAGCCATTGCCAGTGAGCACCAAATTGGGCTACTAGGCATGCTTGAAGCAAACCCTGGAACGGACCCGTATCTTCCTGAAGCTGGAAAAGAGCTTATCATTCCAGCACAAATGTTGTTACCGTCAACGCCAAGAACCGGAATTGTGATTAACTTAGCAGAGCTGCGTTTATATTATTATCCGGCGAACAGCGAAGAAGTGATTGTTTACCCTATAGGTATTGGCCAATTAGGTCGTGATACACCTGAAATGGTAACTTCAATAAGCCAATCAATTAAAGACCCAACATGGACGCCAACGGCGAACATCCGTAAAAATTATGCTAAAGAAGGTATAACGCTTCCTGCAGTCGTTCCAGCAGGTCCTGAAAACCCAATGGGCTTGTATGCATTACGACTAGCATATGGGCGTGGTGAATATCTGATCCACGGTACTAATGCAGATTTTGGTATTGGTATGCGGGTGAGCTCTGGTTGTATTCGTTTACGTCCTGATGATATTGAAGCGTTATTCAAGACAGTACCAAAAGGAACTCGTGTCCAAGTTATTGATCAGCCTGTAAAATACTCCAAAGAAACTGATGGCAGTTATTACATTGAGGTGCATCAGCCATTATCTCGGACAAGTAATGATGACCCACAAACAATGCCAATCAAACTGACTGACGATTTCAAGCGTTTTCTGGAAAATGAAGGGGTTGATAAGGCTTTAGTAGAAAAAGAGCTAGCAAGGCGTTCTGGGATGCCTGTGCGTGTGAATAATGATCAGGGTAATAGTTCTTCAGACTCTGAAACGCAGCACGAAGGGTTAGTGCCTATTGAACCTTTTACTATTTCACAGCCACAGCCTATCTATGACCATAAAGTCAGCGCAGTGCTTCCTACTAAATATCGCTCTTCCTCTGTAGTTGAATAACTACTCCAAATAATAAGGGCCTATTTTCATAGGCCCTCATAAATACTATTAGCTTCAAAGAAGCGCCGTTTCAACTAGACAACGACCAAATCTAACTTATTTTTTGTAAGTACGAACTTGGTTGTCTAAACGTTGGTTAGCACGTGCTGCTTCTTCTTGAGCTGTCTGTACGTCAGAACGCAGAGACTGAACGTCGTTGCTCAGTTGATCAACTTTACCATTCAGAGTTTGTACGTCTGAAGAGAGTTTTTGCACTTCAGTGCTGTTAGAACAACCCGCTAGTAATGCTGAAGCTAATACGATAGAGCCCAGTACAATTTTAGTACGAATCATTATTTTACCCTCTAGATTGATTTATCTTGAAAATATAAAAAGCAAGTCACCAAACAATAGAGCTAAGACTGTTATTTACAGCTTGCTATATCCCTTTAAAACAACCTAATGAAAATTAGGGTATGGCACTTACTATGTCTTATGCTAGTACTAAATATAAAGTTTTGCTAGAAATACTTTATATTTAGTACTAGGAAAAAGAAGAAAAATTTAAATTAAGATCAATGAAGGTTGTTATTTGACCAATTTGAGTGCGTTTTATGATATTACGCTTAAATAGCAATAAGATATTTACTAGAGAAAATGAAATAAATGAATAGTTACATCAGGGCAGCACTATATGTTAAATTCAAATTAAAAGGCCTGACTCCGATTGAATATCGAAATCAGGCCTTACAAGCCGCTTAACTAAAAGTGTCCAACTTTATGGGTTCACTTCAAGTGATCTCTATCGGCCTTTTAAAAGACAAATAAAATTTAATTACAGCACGTGAACTGAAGAGGTATTGGTTGTACCGCTTTGTACTAACGCACCGGAAACCATCACAACAGCATCACCAGGAACCGCTAATCCACTTTCTAGAGCTGCGAGTTTACCTTCACGATAAAAGTCATCTGTAGATGTAAATCCACCAACTATCATTGGGATCACACCTTTTACTAACAATAACTGACGTGCAGTTTCTTCATTAGTCGTTAACGCGAGGATTGGTGCAGTAGGGAAATATTTACGAACAGACTTAGCAGACTTACCGCCGTAGGTTGCTACAACGATTAGTGGAACATCTAATTTTTCAGACATTTCCACTGCACCACGACATACAGCCTCAGTGACACGTAGGCGTTGGCTTGGTTTTTGATTATCGATACGAGTTTGCATGATGCGGTCAGTACGCTCACAGATAGTCGCCATAATAGTTACGGCTTCTACAGGGTATTTACCTTTCGCACTTTCACCTGAAAGCATAACTGCATCAGTACCATCCAAAATAGCATTGGCTACGTCACCCGCTTCTGCACGAGTAGGGCGTGGGTTTTTGATCATTGAATCTAACATTTGTGTAGCAGTAATCACGACTTTACGCGCAGCAACACATTTTTCAATCATCATTTTTTGGGCGAAAATAACTTCTTCAACCGGGATTTCGACCCCTAAGTCACCGCGAGCAACCATGATGCCGTCAGAGGCTTCTAAAATCTCATCAAAATTATTCAAACCTTCTTGGTTTTCAATTTTAGAAATGATTTGGATGTTCTCACCACCATGTTTTTTCAGGTGAGCTCGAATTTCTTCGACATCTGAGCGTTTACGAATAAATGAAGCAGCAACAAAATCAACACCTTGTTGGCAACCAAAAACTAAATCTTCTTTATCTTTCTCTGCTAATGCAGGTAAGCCAATAGAAACGCCTGGCAGGTTAACCCCTTTTTTCTCTCCGAGGTCACCGTTATTTAAAACTTCACAAACGACTTCAGTTGCAGTGACATTAGTCACTTTCATGCCAATTAAGCCATCATCAACTAATACGGTATTGCCAACTTTTAAATCTGAAGTTAAGCCTGCATAGGTCACGGCAACTTTATCTTTATTGCCTACAACAGAGGTATCGGTAGTAAATGTAAAAGTTTGACCCGCAACGAGAGAAACATCGTTACCACCTTCCAATTTCATGGTGCGAATTTCAGGGCCTTTGGTATCTAGCAGAATAGCTGCTTGTTTGCCGGTTTTGGCACAAACAGAACGAAGGTTTTTGATTCGTTGACCATGTTCTTCATAGTCACCGTGAGAAAAGTTGAGGCGCATGACATTCATGCCAGCATCAAGAAGTTGGGTCAGTTTTTCTTCTGATTCGGTTTTTGGACCGATAGTACAAACAATTTTGGTTTTTTTCATGGCAGTCTATCTAATGTTATAAAGGAAATCGGTATTGTCGCCGATGCTTAGTACATTTTATAAATCGTACGCATGGTAAATTTTGTTGCGCAACTCATTTATAAGAATAGGCGACAGTCTGGTGTTTAATGCATTTTTACACTTAAATTTGTCACATTTTGTTTCTTATTATAGTGTAGATGACAAATTCAATTAAAGCTAACGTATTGATTTACTACTGGTGAAACCTTTCAGCCAACGTGAGTATTATAGACAACAAAAAACTGTGAGACAAATCAAATTTTACTAAATTGAGAGAAGAGACCATTCAGATCAAAAATTCATTTAAAATTAAGGAAGTTAATTTGTTGCGCAACAAATTAAGGGAATAATAATAGACAATCAAGAGAAATTTTAGGTAGCAGGGAGATAAATAAAATGGTGCGTCCGAGTAGACTCGAACTACCGACCCCCACCATGTCAAGGTGGTGCTCTAACCAACTGAGCTACGGACGCACTGGAAAATTTGATTGTGTT